>NZ_JBHTND010000029.1:0-39001 GCF_042679825.1 Methylobacterium marchantiae
CCGCCGCGTCGATGGCGGCGCCGAGCACGTCGCAGCGCAGGACCATGCCGGCCCCGCCGCCGGCCGGCGAATCGTCGACGGCCCGGTGCCGCCCGATCCCGTGCTCGCGGATCTGCCGGGCTTCGAGCGCCCAGGTCCCGCGCGCCAGCGCATCGCCGGACAACGAGATCCCGAGCGGCCCGGGGAACATCTCTGGGTAGAGGGTGAGGATCGTGGCGTCCCACGGCTTCGTGGTCATGGGCTCGTCGTCTTGGCTTGGTCGTCTTGGCTGCGCTGGTTCATCGCGCTTGATGGCGGCTGTGGCCCGCAAGGGTCAACAGCCAAGGGTCGACAGGCAAGGGTCGACAGCCAAGGCGCAGCAACCATGGGTCGGCATCTTCGGCCGCGCGTCCCGCAGGGCGTCGGTGACGGAGGCGGCACTTCCGCCGGCCTTCGCGGGTTGTCGGCAGATGAAGCGCTTCTCCATCGTCGTCACCTCGCTCGCCCTGGCTCTCGCTGCGCATGCCGCGGAGCCGCTGGCGCCTCCCGGCACCCCGGCCTCCGCCTTCCCGAAGCCGGACAGGCCGGTGGCGGAGATCATCGCCCCGCTCTGGGCGTCGGAGGCCGAGCGGGACAAAGTCGACGAAGTCGGGCAGGTGGCGCGGCTGATGGCGATCGCGCCCGGGGAGACGGTCGCCGATATCGGCGCCGGCAGCGGCTATTACACGATGCGCCTCGCCGAGCGGGTCGGAGCGACGGGCCGCATCTTCGCGGAGGACGTGACGCCGGCCTATCTCGCCGACCTGTCGGCGCGGGTCGGCAAGGCCGGGCTCGGCACCGTCACGATCGTGCGCGGAGAGCCGCACGATCCGCGATTGCCGCCGGCCTCCGTCGACGCGGCCGTGCTGGTCCACATGTATCACGAGATCAGCCAGCCCTACGGCCTGCTCCACAACCTCGCCGCCGCGATGAAGCCCGGTGGCCGGGTCGGGATCGTCGATGCCGATACCCTGCCGTCGCGTCACGGCACGCCGCCGGCCCTGCTCCGATGCGAACTGGCGGCGGCGGGCTATCGCGAGACGGGCTTCTCGGTGCTGAAGGGCGGGGTCGGTTATCTCGCGATCTTCGAAGCCCCCTCCGTCGCCGATCGGCCCGATCCGGCGGGCATCGTTCCCTGCAAAGACTTGGCGACCCGATCCCGCGGCAAGTGACGCATCGGCCGGCAAGTGACCCATCGCCCGGCAAGTGATGCATTCCGCGATTCACCTTTCGGTAGCGGCGGGGTCCTACGGTGGCGCCGCGATACGAAACGGGCAGGAGTCGCGCGCGTGGTCCTCACCTATTGGCTCGATCAGCCTGTCTGGCTGATGTTCGCGATGCTGGGTGCGATCTTCGCCGCCTGCATGAGCGTGCTCTGCCTCCTGTCGGCACTGCCCGTCTCGCGTCCCGGCATGTTCAAGCTCGGGCTCGGCATCGTCGCTCCCTATTTCAACGCCATCTCGGTGATGCTGGCGCTGCTCACCGGTTTCGTCGCCAACGACGCCTGGGAACGCCAGCGGCAGGCCTCGAAGATCGTCCAGTCGGAGAAGACGAACCTCCTGGCCGCGCACGACCTCAGCCTCGCCACCGCCTCGGACATGTCGGAGATCCGGAAGAGGCTGCTCGCCTACACGAACGCGCTGATCGACGACGAATGGCCGAAGATGGCGATGGAGGAATCCTCCACGGCGGCGAGCGAGGCCCTGGGCCGGTTGATGCAGGCGGTGGCCGATCCGCGTCACACCAACGAGGCGGGGGCGGCGGCCCATTCGGCCCTTCTCGATGCGGTGATGAACCTGCGGGCGGCGCGGGGGGACAGGCTGGGCCTCAGCGAAGCCCATGGCGACCAGTCGAAATGGCTGACGCTGATGGTCCTGGCGATCCTCACCCTGATCTCCATCGCCCTGATCCACGTGGACAAGCCGGTACCTCAGGCGGTGACGATGATCCTGTTCTCGATCGCCACGGTGACGACGCTCGGCGTCATCGCCATGCACGAGCGCCCGTTCGATGGGCCGATGCCGATGAGCGCCGCGCCGCTGGAGACCGCCCGCTCCGTGATGATAGGGCCGGCGCAGTAGGCGTCAGGCCGGCTCATCCGGCGGCTTCGGGCCGGCGGGCGCGAACAGATCGTCCGGCGGATCGATGACGATCCGCCCGTTCGCCACGTCGAGGGTCGGGACGAAGGCCTTGGTGAAGGGGAGGAGGGCGGTGGGGCCGCCGAGGGCCGGCTTGATCTCCAGGAGATCGCCGCCGCCGTAATTCGGCACGTCGGTGACGGTGCCGATGATGGTGCCGGACGTGTCGACGGCATCGAGGCCGACGAGATCGGCGGTGAAGAACTCGTCCTCGTCCTCCACCTCGCCGAGGCGCTCGCGCGGCAGGTAGATCGCCAGACGGTTCAGGGCCTCGGCCCCGTTGCGGTCCGAGACGCCCTTCACCCGCACCACGAGGAGGTCGGGCGAGGTGCCGCCGGCCTGCCGCACGTCGGTCAGTTCGATGCGCTGGCCGCCGGCGCCGATCAGCGGCCCGTAGGAGGCGATCGCCTGCGGATCGCCGGTATAGGATTTCAGGCGGATCTCGCCGTTGAGCCCGTGCGCACGGCCGAACTCGCCCATCTGGACGAGGCTCGGATCGGTGGACGGGAGCGGGACTTCCGGCATCGGCCTGGGCCGGTGCGCGGAGGTCGCCGAGCCCGTGCCGATGCGGCTCGGGCGGTCGCGACGGCCGCCATCGCCGGTGGGATTGCTGCCTCCGGGACGGCGCGCCATCGCGAAGTCGCCTTACGCTGCGGCGTCTTCGGCCGGGGCGGCGGCCTTCTCGGCGCGCTTGGCGGCACGCTCCTTGGCCTTCTCGCCCGGCTCGGCCTTCTGCGGGTTGTTGCGCGCGGGGCGCTTGGCGAGGCCGGCGGCGTCGAGGAAGCGCAGGACGCGGTCGGTGGGCTGGGCGCCCTTGGCGAGCCAGGCCGAGATCTTCTCCGACTCGAGCACGATGCGGGCCGGATCGTCCTTGGCCTTCATCGGGTCGTACACGCCGACCTTCTCGATGAAGCGGCCGTCGCGGGGGGCGCGGGCATCGGCGACGACGATGCGGTAATACGGGCGCTTCTTGGCGCCGCCACGGGTGAGACGGATCTTGAGGGACATGGTGTGCTCCTAGGGTGTGATGCTTCTCATAAGAAAGAACTGTCTTGCTCTTTCTTTCGTCTTTTCTTCAAAGGTCTTTACACCTCTGATTTTACTCCAAAGATCAGATAGCGAGAAATTTCTTCTCTTGCCCAGAACTTCGATTGTAACTCTGTTCCATTCACGCTTCAGCACAACACGAGACATATCGATAAGAATATCAATTATTTCATTTATATCAGTAGTAACAGCATTTTTACCAGTAGACGCATATATAGATATGCGTCCTCTTATCTCCGATATTAGCGCAATAATGTACCTATGCTCGATTTCGTGATCGTAAAGCTTCAACCTAATATATGCCTCTAATGTTCTAATCCTACCAAATATTTGATCTAATTCTCTATGATATTCAGCCCTCGCTTGATGAGAAAATGCTATATTCGCAGCTTCCTCAATGCAGCCAACAAAATCTGCAATATTCGACCTAAGATCATCAATCCATAACTGTCGAAATTCTGCAATTGCTTTCTTATTATCTGATTTCGTCGATCTTACTGCAATGTATAAAGAAACTAATGCAATCGCCGCTGTTGCAACTCCGACTGCAAAATTTCCAAAATCGATCTGCGCAGGGATACCGAACAACTTCAGACTTTCTGTAGGGCTATCGTCCATCACTTCTTCTTCCCGAACGGGAAACCGCCGAGGCCCGGCAGACCGCCCGGCCCCTTCGGTCCTCCGAGCCCGGGCAGGCTCGGCATCTTTCCGCCGCCGAAGCCCGGCGGCATGGGCGGCAGCTTGCCGCCCATCTGCTTCTGCATGGCCTCGATCTGCTCCGGCGTCGGCTCGGGCATGCCGGGGGGAAGGCCGGGCATGCCGCCTCCACCGCCGCCGAGACCGAACATCGAGCCCAGCGCCTGGCCGATGCCGCGCTTGCCCGAGCCCATCGCCTTCATCATGTCGGCCATGGTCCGGTGCATCTTGAGGAGCTTGTTGAGCTCCTCCACCTTCGTCCCCGAACCCGCGGCGATGCGCTTCTTGCGGGAATTCTTGAGGATGTCGGGATTCTTGCGTTCCTGCGCGGTCATCGATGAGATGATGGCGCGCTGGCGCTTGAACATGTTCTCGTCGAGATTGGCGCCCTCGACCTGCTTCTTCATGGCGCCCATGCCGGGCAGCATGCCCATCAGGCCGCCGATGCCGCCCATCTTCTCCATCTGGGCGAGCTGCATCGACAGGTCGTCGAGGTCGAACTTGCCCTTGCGCATCTTCTCCGCGGTGCGGAGCGCCTGCTCGTGGTCGATGGTCTCGGCCGCCTTCTCCACGAGGGAGACGATGTCGCCCATGCCGAGGATGCGGTTGGCGACGCGGGAGGGGTGGAACTCCTCCAGCGCGTCGACCTTCTCGCCGGTGCCGACGAGCTTGATCGGCTTGCCGGTGACGGCGCGCATGGAGAGCGCCGCACCGCCGCGCGAATCGCCGTCCATGCGGGTGAGCACGATGCCGGTGACGCCGAGGCGCTCGTCGAAGGCGCGGGCGGTGACAACCGCGTCCTGGCCGGTGAGCGCGTCGGCGACCAGCAGCACCTCGTGGGGCTTCGTCGCCGCCTTGACCTCGGCGGCCTCGGCCATCAGGGCCTCGTCGAGGGTGATGCGGCCGGCGGTGTCGAGCATCACCACGTCGAAGCCGCCGAGACGCGCCGCATCCATGGCGCGGCGGGCGATCTGCACCGCGGACTGGCCCTCCACGATGGGCAGGCTGTCGACGCCGACCTGCTTGGCCAGGATCGCCAGCTGCTCCATGGCGGCCGGGCGGCGGGTGTCGAGGGAGGCCAGCAGCACCTTGCGCTTGTCGCGGTTGGTCAGGCGCCGGGCGATCTTGGCGGTGGTGGTGGTCTTGCCCGAGCCCTGCAGGCCGACCATCAGGATGGCGACGGGGGCGGGGGCGTTGAGATCGATCAGGCCGGCTTCAGAGCCGAGCATCGCCACGAGTTCGTCGTTGACGATCTTCACGACCATCTGGCCGGGCGTCACCGACTTGACGACGACGGCGCCCACCGCCTTCTCGCGGACCTTCTCGGTGAACCCGCGCACCACTTCGAGGGCGACGTCGGCCTCGAGCAGCGCGCGGCGCACCTCGCGGAGCGCCGCGGTGACGTCGGCCTCGGTGAGGGCGCCGCGGCGGGTCAGTCCGGAGAGAATACCGGAGAGGCGGTCGGACAGGCCTTCGAACATCGCGTGAGTCTCCCGACGCCTACTGGAACAGGCCGGCGGACGAGACGCGGCGCGCCTGGAGCGCGGCCTCGAAGGCGTTGACCGCCGCCGCGAACTTGTCCCGGCAACCGGGATTGCAGAACCCGACCACGGAACCGTTGTAGAGCGTCAGGGAATCGGCCGCGATCGGCTTGCCCGACCAGGGGCAGACCTCGTTGACCGCATCCTCGATGCGAAGGGTATCATGCGCTTGCGACAGGGCGGGACTCACGCGTCAGGATCGGCGGGGCGACGGCCTGTCTCCAACGCGAAGCTCGCCCGAGGGCGCATCGCGCTGTCGGGCGTTGACCTCCGGCCTCACAGGGCCGGTCGGCGTTCGTATTGACGACATGTCGTCTGATATGAGGTTGGCGGACTAGTCGGTGAGCCCGCGCGAGTCAAGATAGGGCAAATCGGTGCGCAGGACTTCGCATTCAGCTCGAGAGTGCATCGGCCACCGGGCGTTTCATGCCCGTCCTGTTCCTCGCGCCGTCATTCCGGAGCGCCGGAGGCGAGTCCGGAATCCAGACATACAGGTCCCGCAAGCTCGAAGAACTCCTGAGATTATGGATTCCGGGCTCTGCTGCGCAGCCCCGGAAAGACGGACGCCAATCGATCACCGTAGAGAACCGACTCAGGAACTCGTCTTCAGGGCCTTGAATGGCCCTGAGATGTCGACACGATCACCGATCCTCGAATTTCGGCTTCCGCAGTTCCGCCTGGAGTTTCAGCACCTCGTCCAGGGTCATCGACCGGCTGCTCCAGTTCGTCTCCATGATGTTGATCGCGGTGAAGCTGTAATGGGCCTTGCCGCCATAGGCGTCGAACGCCGTCCCGTCCGGGTCGGGCCCCACCGGCTTGACGTAATCGACCCGGTAGGACGGGTTGCCGCCCTTGCCGGTGACGGCGATGCGGACCGAGGCATTGCCGTGCCGCTTCTGGCAGAAGCGCATGTTGGTCAGCATCCGGCTCAGATAGGCATCCGCCTCCTCCAGGTTCGGGACGACGTCCGCGAGGATCGCGTCCGGGGCGAGGTGCGTCTTCTTGATCATGTCGGTCCGCTGGTTGGGTGCCGCACCATAGGCACACCCTTCGGGCGAGGCGAGACCTGCCGGGCAGCGAGACCTGCCCGCCGGCGAGACCTGCCCGCCGACGAAGGGTCAGCCCTCGACGAGTTCCCGCACCGGCACGGTCGCGGCCGGCGCTGCGGCCACATCCGCCAGGATTTCGTAGGAGCGCACGCGCGCGGCGTGATCGTGGATGGCGCTGGCGATCATGAGCTCGTCCGCCCCGGTCTCGGCGATCAGGGCGGCGAGACCGCGACGCACCGTCTCCGGCGAGCCGACGATGGCGCGGGCGAGCATGCCCGAGGCCTGACGCTTCTCGGACGGCGACCAATAGGTCTCGATATCATCGATGGGCGGCGGCAGCAGGCCGCGCGTGCCGCGGAACATGTTGGTGAATTGCTGCTGCGCCGAGGTGAACAGCCGGCGTGCCTCGCCGTCGGTCTCGGCCGCGACGACGTTGACGCCGACCATCGCATGCGGCCGCTGCGACTGCTCGGAGGGTGTGAAGCGCTCGCGATAGACGGCCAGGGCCTGGAGCAGGGCATCCGGCGCGAAATGCGAGGCGAAGGCGTAGGGCAGGCCGAGCATGGCGGCGAGCTGCGCGCCGAACAGGCTCGATCCGAGAATCCAGAGCGGCACCTTCGTGCCGGTCCCCGGCACGGCCTGGATCGCCTGGCCCGGCGTCGCGTCGCCGAGCAGGGCCTGGAGTTCGAGGACGTCCTGCGGGAACTGGTCCGAGGTCTCCGGCGAGCGGCGCAGGGCGCGCAAGGTGCGCTGGTCGGTGCCGGGGGCCCGGCCGAGGCCGAGATCGATCCGGCCCGGATACAGGGTCTCCAGCGTGCCGAACTGCTCGGCGATGACCATGGGCGAATGATTCGGCAGCATGATCCCGCCGGCCCCGACGCGGATGCGGCGCGTGCCCGCAGCCACGTGGCCGATGACCACGGACGTCGCCGCGCTGGCGATGCCGACCATGTTGTGGTGCTCGGCGAGCCAGTAGCGCTCGTAGCCGAGGCGTTCGGCGGCTCTCGCGAGATCGAGCGTGTTGCGCAGCGCATCCGCCGGCGTCGAGCCCTGCGGCACGAAGGCGAGGTCGAGAACGGAGAGAGGGATCATGACTCGCTTGTCCGTATGCGTGTGCGACCGGCTTGCGCCGGCCCGAAACGTCCCCCCGCCTCGAGACATCGCGACGCCACCGCCGCTGCGCAAGCGGCGCCCGGAGCCGGCGTGGCATGCGCGCCGGTCGGCTCGGGCGATGCGGGACGGGACACGACGCCGCTCCGACCTATATGGCTGACCTCCGACGACCCACTCCGAACCCGAGCAACGCCCCCGTGTCTCCCGGATACCTGCCCTTCGCCGGCGCCCTCGATCTCCCCGCCTATACCTGCGACAATTGCGGGTACTGGCAGCGCCATTTCGAGCCGCCGGCCTCGTGCCCGATGTGCCTCGACGCACGTCACGTGGTGCCGCAGAAAGGCTGGCGGTTCTGGAGCGAGCGCGAGGCGCAGGCGCGCTTCCCATGCCATTGGGAGGAGCTGGAGCCGGGAATCTGGCGCTTCTGGAACGATCCCGTCTCCGGCATCGGCCCCAGCGCCTACCTGATCCAGACGCCCGCCGGGAACATGGGGTTCGAGGCCTGCCCGGTCTTCAGCGAAGCGGCGCTGAAGCACATCGCCGCGCTCGGCGGCATGCAGGTGCTGTCCTCCTCGCATCCGCATGCCTACGGAGCGCTGGTGCAGCTGCAGGACCGGTTCGACCCGGAGCTCTGCCTGCCGGCCGCCGATTTCATCTGGAGCGCCGCGCTCCAGGTCTCCTGGCCCTACGACGATTTCCTCGAACCGCTCCCCGGCCTCGAACTCCACCGCACCGCCGGGCATTTCGACGGCCATGCGGTCCTGTTCGACCGATCGCGAAAAATCCTGTTCTGCGGCGACGCCCTGAAGTTCGAGCTCGATCCGAACGACTTCCGCCGGGCCGAGACGATCTCGGCCCACAAGGCCTTCGTGCGCGGCGTGCCGCTCACCACGAACGAGCTCCGGCGCTACCGCGACGTGTTCGCCCAGCTCGACTTCACCCAGACCTGGACGCCGTTCGAGCCGGCCGCCAATTGCGGCCGGGCGGAGGTGCTGGCGCTGATCGACGGCATGCTGGCGACCCGCCCGCATGCCGCCCCCGTCAGGCTCGACAGCCTCCGGCGATAGGTTAGGCTCGCTTGGGTCAGCCCCGCTTGGCGGTCTGGCCGAACATCACCTTCTTGGCGTCCTCGCTCATGGTCTTGCCGTGGTCGGGGTTGACCTCCGGCGCGCGGGCATAGGCTGCCTTCGTGGCCGGACGCTCGGCGATGGCCGTGAACCAGCGTTTGAGATGAGGGAAATCGTCGAGATTCTGGCCCTGCTTCTCCCACGGCACGATCCACGGATAGGAGGCCATGTCGGCGATGGAATAGGCGGGCCCGGCGACGAACTCGCGATCGGCGAGCCGGTGGTCGAGGACACCGTAGAGACGGTTCGTCTCCTTCACGTAGCGCTCGATGGCGTAGGGGATCTTCTCCGGCGCGTATTGCGAGAAATGGTGGTTCTGGCCGAGCATCGGGCCGAGGCCGCCCATCTGCCAGAACAGCCATTGCAGCACCTCGGCCCGCCCCGGCAGGTCGGCGGCGATGAAGCGGCCGGTCTTCTCGGCGAGGTAGAGCAGGATCGCGCCCGATTCGAAGAGCGTGATCGGACCGCCCCCTCCCGGCGGATCGTGGTCGACGATCGCCGGCATCCGGTTGTTGGGGGAGATGCACAGGAAATCGGGCTTGAACTGGTCGCCCTTGCCGATGTTCACCGGCTTGATCGTGTAGGGAAGCCCGGCTTCCTCCAGGAACATCGTCACCTTGTGGCCGTTCGGCGTCGGCCAGTAATGCAGGTCGATCATCGGGGTCCCTTCCAGCGAGCCGCGGAACAGGGAGCGGCCCATGACGGCGAGGTGGAGACCGGCCGCATCGCAATCAAGCGGTCGCCATTCGCTCGAATGCGATGGATTTCGCACCCGATCGATTCACGGAATGCATGCTTGCATCGTCGCTTGCCAGGGAGACGACCCGATGATCAGCGCGACTTCCATCAGCAGCGGCGGAATGGCGGTGGCCGCCCAGCGCTTCAGCAGCGCGGCGGAATCGATCGCCACCCTCGGCACCAGCCTGCCGAGCCCGACCCAGGTCGATCTGTCGAGTTCGGCGGTGCGGTTGATCGAGAGCAAGGCGGAGTTCGGCATCAACGCCGCCGTGCTGAAATCGTCCCTCGACACCGACAGGCGCGTCCTCGACATCCTAGTGTAGCGCCACGGGCCGAGACCGACGACGGGGCACTCTCCTCGACGGGAGGATCCGACCGATGACGATCACGGTTACGCTGAATTCGCTCGGGATCCTGAAGGCGATCGCCGTCGTCACGAACGCCCGCGCCGACGCCTCGCCGAGGGCGGAGGCCGAGCCGAGATGGGTATCCGTCAATGTGGGCGCTTCGACCGTCCAGAATTCATCGGGGCGACCGGCAGGTCAGGATCGCATCGTCGACGTGATGGTCTAGTGACGGATCGACGTTCCGAGAAATTTAACCGGCCGCGTCGAGAGTCGGCGTCAGGTTGGATCGGGATACATCACGTGACTACCAATCGGCGCAGCGCTTCACGGAAGGATGCATTTCGCGTCGGCGCGCTTTCTTTCGGCGATCGGCAGGCGGACATCGATTGTCTCGTCTGGGATCACTCCGAAACCGGCGCACAGATCGAGGTCGAGACCCCGGACGCGGTCCCCGACCAGTTCGTTCTCGTCATGACGGCCTATGCCAAACCGCGGTCCTGCACGGTGGTGTGGCGGAGGGAGCGCAAGCTCGGCGTGGCGTTCACCCTGTGAGGGCGGCCCGCCGAGGCCGCCTCGGACACGCTGGATCGGAGACGAAAAAGTCAGGCCATCCTCGATCATCACGCCGCATATCGGTTCGATGCGCTTGCTGTTTCCCGTCGGAGACCGTACTTCGGCACCAGCGCGCGAGCGTGTCGGGGTGTAGCGCAGCCTGGTAGCGCATCTGGTTTGGGACCAGAGGGTCGTAGGTTCGAATCCTATCGCCCCGACCAATCGCGTGTTCGTCGGCCGTTCCCCATTGCAGGAGCTATCGAATCCACGATGCCGAGCGCCCGGATCTACCAGCCCGCCAAGGATGCCTCGCAATCCGGCATGGCCCGCACCAAGGCCTGGCTCCTGGAATTCGACCAGAGCTCTCCGCGCGACACCGACCCCCTGATGGGATGGACCGGATCGTCGGACATGCTGCAGCAGGTCCGCCTGTCGTTCGAGACGCAGGAGGAGGCGGTGGCCTACGCGACCCGCAACGGCATCACCTACCGGGTCGAGCAGCCGCAGAAGCCGGTCATCCGCAAGGGCCTGTCCTATTCGGACAATTTCAAGTTCAACCGCACGGCACCCTGGACGCATTGAGCTCCGGGCACACGCGCGATCAGATCTGGATCAGGATCGTGACCGCGCCGAAGACCAGCACCGACGCCACGGCGACGGCGAGCAGGATCAGTGCGGCACGGGATTCGCGTAGGTCGTCGTCTATCATGTGCCTCAGTGTATAGCGCGGGTCTCGAAAATGGGAACGCGATGTCGGGAGGATGCGCCATCGGAAACCTCTGGCAAGCGAATCATCGCTGTTGTTGAAATGAGCGTCCCGCCACGGATGATGCAGACGTCGGCAGAGATTTCATCGAGTTATGTGACGATGTCGGGCCACCGGCGTCGGGGAGTTGCGACGCGTGAGACTCCGCTGACGGGTCGATCGCTCCCATACACGTCGTCCCGCTCTCGACGCCCATCGCCCCGTTCGTATGGATCGGGAATCGATTTTCGAGCGGCCGAGGTCGGGCGTGGTCTGGCGTGCCCGGTCATATCGAGCTACGCCGCCCCCCGGCGGGCACCGGACATCAGCGGATCAAGACGCGTCGTGGAATGCATTCGATGACTCTTCCTGCGGAAGTACTGTCTCCTTTACCGGACGCGCAATCGTCGGCCCCGTCTTCCGGCGGCAGTAAGATCTTACAAAGGGTCGAGGCACTTGCCGCGAAGGGCAGGTGGCGCAAGGTGATCCTGACGATAAGAAACGACGCGGACGCGGCGGATAACCAGCAACTCCTCGGCCATCGACTGCATGCGGCAGCGGAACTCGGCAACAAGGTCGAGATCAGGTTCTGCCAAACGGCGATCGCCGAACTCGGCAACATCGGTGATCGGATCAAGCTTGCAGCGATGCTGCTCAATTTGCACAGCCCCATCCAAGCCGCTGCAATCCTGGCGAAACTTCCTTCCGACTATGGAACGCCGCGGACGAGGCAGATCGCGAAACGGATTCGCCGCGCCACGAAGGATCGCAGGGCTCGCAAGCAGGCCCGCCGGTTCGTCGCTCCCGCCCCTCATGCACCACAGAACGAACCCGTCGTTCATCGATTCCCCGGGATTCTCGACGACGTTCGCGTACCGCCCTCGCGATTGGAGATCGTGCGCCTCGATGGCGTTGCGCCGGAGATCGAAGAGCGGCTACGGGCGATATCGGCTCAATTCGCCGAAAATCTCACGCGGGCAGACAAATTTCCCTTCGTCAGCGAATACAGAGATGTCTTCATCAATGAAATGGGACAGATCTGGACTGAAGACGGCAGTGCTTCTCATTCTTCCGGCCGCCCTATCCCCGCGCTGAGGGATCCGACATCCGTCCCGATCTACGACGAAGCCATCAGCTGCACCGGGCCGCACAAGGGCTATTTCGAGTGGCTCGTCAAGCGCCTGAGCGGGCTGAGCTGGCGGCTGGCGCCGGATACGCCGGATTGTCCGATCCTCCTGCGCAAGGAACACAGGGGGCTGGCGTCGGACGCGCTCGGTGCACTCGGCATCTCCGAAGACAAGATGATCGCAGTCGAAGGTCCCGTCTTCTGCCGGCGGCTGTACGTAGCGACTTCGTCGATCGCCAATCTGGCTCGGACGGACGCCTATGCACGCGTCTATGCCGAACTGATCGCCATCGCCGATCGTCGGAACGATCACGAGACACCACGCCGGTTCTATATTTCCCGCCGGGACTCGGCGCGCCGCTCGATGACGAACGAAATCGTATTCGAAGAAGCATTGGCACATCGCGGTATCGTGCCGATCTTGCTGAGCAAGCTCACATTGCTTGACAAGATCAACCTGTTCCGCAATGCGGAATTGGTTGTCGGAGGGCACGGTGCGGGCCTGTCGCATTTGCTGTTCGCAAAGCCCGGCCTCCGCGTCGTCGAGATTCTTCCCGCATCGCCCGCCACGGTCAAGATGCTGGGGGTTCAGAGCTGTTTCACGCGCTTATCGACCGTTTTCGGGCACAATCATACGCTGGTGCTACAGCCAATGAATGCAGCGACATCCGAATGGTCGCCGGATATCGCGGCGATCGATCGCATCCTAGCCGCCGGCTGACGTCGCGGTGCGCCACACGGTTTCGGGGGAGTAAGTATGAAGGCGGTCATCTTGGCGGGCGGGCTCGGCACCCGTCTCAGTGAGGAAACCTCGACGAAGCCCAAGCCGATGGTCGAGATCGGCGGGCGTCCGATGCTGTGGCACGTCATGAAGATCTACGCCGCCCATGGCGTGAACGACTTCGTGATCTGCTGCGGTTACAAGGGCTACATCATCAAGGAATATTTCGCCAACTACCAGAACCACAACTCGGACATGACGGTGGATCTGGAAAAGGGCGAGATCATCTATCACCGCCGCTGGGCCGAGCCCTGGCGTGTCACGATGGTCGATACGGGCGAGGAATCGATGACGGGCGGGCGTCTGCTCCGTGCCGCCGATCACGTCCGCGACGAGGAGAACTTCTTCTTCACCTACGGCGACGGGTTGGGTGACGTGGACATCACCGCCTCCCTGGCCTTCCATCGCGAGCACGGTCGCCAGGCCACGCTCACCGCCGCCTATCCGCCCGGCCGTTTCGGTGCGCTCGGCATCCACGACAAGGTCGTCACCAACTTCGAGGAGAAGCCGAAGGGTGACGGATCCATGATCAACGGCGGCTTCTTCGTGCTGTCGCCGAAGGTGATCGACCGCGTGGCGGACGACACGACGGTGTGGGAGCAGGAGCCGCTGCGGGGCCTCGCCAAGGATGGGGAGCTCATGGCGTTCGAGCATCGCGGCTTCTGGCAGCCGATGGACACCCTCCGCGACAAGCACATGCTGGAAGGCCTGTGGGCCTCGGGCAAAGCCCCCTGGAAAGTCTGGTGATGAGCAGCCGTGGAGCGGATTGGTGGCGCGGCAAGCGCGTCTTCGTCACCGGTCATACCGGGTTCAAGGGTGCGTGGCTGTCCCTGTGGCTGACGCGCTGGGGCGCTGACGTCACCGGATTGTCGCTCGCCCCCCCGACCCAGCCCAGCCTGTTCGAGGAGGCCGATATCGCCTCGCGGATGACGTCGCATATCGGCGACATCCGGGACGCCGAACTGGTGAAGCGCCTGATCTCCGAGGCCCGGCCCGAGATCGTGCTGCACCTCGCGGCCCAGCCCCTCGTCCGGCTCTCCTACCGCGAACCCGCTGAGACCTACGCCACCAACGTCATGGGCACGATCCACGTGCTGGAGGCGATCCGCGCGACGCCGTCGGTGAAGGCGGTCGTCGCCGTGACCAGCGACAAGTGCTACGAGAACCGCGAATGGCCCTGGGGCTACCGCGAGAACGACCCGATGGGCGGGCACGACCCCTACAGCAGCAGCAAGGGGGCGTGCGAGATCGTCATCGCGTCCTGGCGCAAGTCGTTCTTCTCCGCTCCGGATTCGGCACGGGTCGCCTCGGTGCGGGCCGGCAACGTCATCGGCGGCGGCGACTGGGCGGAGGATCGGCTGGTTCCCGACATCCTGCGCGCCTTCGAGGCGGACCGGCCCGTGGTGATCCGCAATCCGGGGGCGACCCGGCCGTGGCAGCACGTGCTGGAGCCGATCGGCGCCTATCTGCAGATCGCCGAGAACCTCTACGAGGACGGAGAGGCCTGGGCCGAGGGCTGGAACTTCGCCTGCGATTCGGACGACATCCGCCCGGTCGGCTACATCGTCGACAAGATGGTGTCGCTCTATGGCGGCACCGCGCGGTGGGAGCTCGACGCGGAAGGCCACGTCCATGAAGCGCATTCGCTCTCGCTGGATTGCTCGAAGGCGCGCCAGCGTCTCGGCTGGCGGCCCACATGGCGGCTGGACCGGACCCTGGAACGGATCGTCGACTGGTCGCAGCGCCGGCTCGCCGGCGAGCCGGTGGGCGCCTTGAGCGAGGCGGAGATCGACCTGTTCCTCGCCGACATGGCTGCGCGTCCGTGATGCGGCGCGGCCTGTGCCGGTCGCGCTGAGGGATGGTCTCGTGCGGGTAGCGATCACCGGAGCCTCCGGCTTCCTGGGTAGCCGGGTGGCCGCCGCGCTCTCGGCGCGCGGCGACGACGTCGTCGCCCTCCTGCGGCCCTCCTCGGTGGCGGCTCCGGGAGGCGGGTCCGTCCTCCGCTACGCCAGTGCGGACGAGGCCGGCCGGCACGTCGAGGCGCTCGCGCCCGACGTGCTGATCCACATGGCCGCGGCTCAGGGGCGACGCGGCGAGCGCGCGGCGGCCATGGTCGATGCCAACGTGACCCTCGGTGCCGCCCTGCTCCAGGCGATGCGCCCCGGAACGCTGTTCATCAACACCGACACGACGCTGCCGCCTGAGGTGAATCTCTACGCGCTCACCAAGCGCCAGTTCGCCGATCTGGCCCGGCTGCTCGTCACGCAGGAAAAGTCGGGCGCGCATGTGGCGAACGCCCAGTTGCAGATGATGTACGGGCCGGGCGACGATCCGGCCAAGTTCGTTCCGTCCCTCGCCCTGCAGCTCGTGGAGAACGCGGCGCCCCTCGTGACGACGCCGGCGACGCAGCGGCGCGATTTCATCCACGTGGACGACGCGATCGCGGCGGTTCTCACGCTGGTCGACGCCCGCACGCGGCTCGCCCCCTGGCAGGACGTCCCGATCGGCGCCGGACGCGCAGTGCCCCTCGGCGATTTCATCGCGCGCGCGATCGCCATCAGCGGATTCGATCGGCCGTGGCAGAAATCGCTTCCGCCACGGCCGGGAGAACCGGCGGAAATGGTGGCCGACACGTCGATCCTGCGGGGCCTGGGCTGGACCCCGCGGGTGACGCTCGACGACGGGATCGCGCAGCTGATCGGCGACGCCCGCACGACCGCGGGCGGTCGCTGACGGAGGCCTCCCACCGGCGGCTCGGCTCAGAGCCGCGCCAGGAGCTCGGCCTTCTTGGCCGAGAATTCCGACTCCGTGAGCACGCCCTTGCGATGCAGGTCGGACAGGCGCTCCAGCGTCGAGATCACGTCGCCGGCGGGGCTCGCGGGCGGGTAGGATTCCGGCTCCGAGACCTGGTGCGAGCTCTGGCGCGAGACCTCCTCGCCGCGCACTGGCATCTCGATCGGCTCGGGGTGGAACGGCTTCGGCTCGATGGCGCGCTCCGGGGTCGGCGCCGTGCTCACCTTCTGCAGCGATTCGAGATCGACATAGCCGTTGCGCCCGCTGAAGCGGAGGCTCTGGCTGCTGCCCTGCTGCTGCGAGACGCCGGAAATGTCGTAACTCCCGGTATCGTAGAGCGTCAGCGATCCGGCGCTCTCCACCGCCAGCAGGCGGCTGTCCGGGAAATAGGCGTAGCGCATGCCGTTCTGCGAGCCCGAGGTGGACGGCCGGCCGAGCTCGGCGGGCCACCAGGTGGCGGGTGCCGCGCCGTCGTCCCAGCCGCCGGGGGGCAGGGATTCGGCGAGTTCGGCGCAGATCGCCGCCACCCGAGACTTCAGGTTCGCGTCGAACATGTTGCCGATCATGGTCATGCCGCCGGACGACCATTGCCCGAAACCGCCGAGTTCGGGATGGTTGAACTGCGCCATGGTGCCGTGGCCCGCCTCGAGGGCGCGCATCAGATGGCGGACGGCATCGATGCTGACGCCGTGCCGGTCGGCGACGGTCTGCAGGACGGAAGGTCTGTCGGGCATGGGCTGGCTCCAGCGAGGCGAGCGGGTCGGGCGCGGCGGGGACGCTCGATCCACCTTCATCCGATCATAGTACGGCGTCTGCGGGAAATAGCGTCCCGCACCGCAAAAAGTTTCTCCCGAAGCGGACCTTACGGCCAAGCGTGAGCGTTCACTCGGCGGATTTCATGCCGTCGGGCTCGGCCTAGAGCTGCGAGCCTCCCCTGGAGTGATCATGGTCGCGAAGAACCCCCAGATGCAGCAGACTGCCGCGCAGACGAAGGCGGCGCGATCGCGCATCCGAGAGGGAGCGCCTTACCCGCTGGGCGCGACCTGGGACGGCCTCGGCGTCAACTTCGCCCTGTTCTCGGCCCATGCGACGAAGGTCGAGCTCTGCCTGTTCGACGATGCCGGCGAGCAGGAGCTCGAGCGGATCGAGCTGCCCGAATACACCGACGAGATCTGGCACGGCTACCTGCCCGATGCCCGTCCCGGCACGATCTACGGCTACCGCGTCCACGGCCCCTACGAGCCCAAGGCCGGGCACCGTTTCAACCCGAACAAGCTGCTGATCGACCCCTACGCCAAGGGCCTCGTCGGCTCGATCACCTGGAACCCGGCCCTGTTCGGCTATCAGATGGAGACCGGCGACGACCTGACCTTCGACGAGCGCGATTCGGCGCCCTTCACCCGGCGCTCGCGCGTCATCGACCCGGCCTTCACCTGGGGCCGGGACCGCAAGCCGCACGTGCCGTGGGAGAAGACGATCTTCTACGAGACCCACGTGAAGGGTTTCACCAAGCTGCATCCGGCCGTGCCGGAGAAGCTGCGCGGCACCTATGCCGGCCTCGGCAACCCGGCGGTGCTCGACTACATCAAGAGCCTCGGCGTGACCTCGGTGGAGCTCCTGCCGGTCCATGCCTTCGTGCAGGACGATTATCTCCAGGAAAAGAACCTGGTGAACTACTGGGGTTACAACACGATCTCGTTCTTCACTCCGGCCCGGCGCTACGCCGCGGTGCCGGATTTCGCCTTCTCCGAGTTCAAGGAGATGGTGGCGCGCATGCACGGCGCCGGCCTCGAAGTGATCTTGGACGTGGTCTACAACCACACCGCCGAGGGCAACGAGAAGGGCCCGACCCTGTCGTTCAAGGGCGTCGACAACGCTTCGTACTATCGCCTCATGCCCGGCGACGAGCGCTACTACATCAACGATACCGGCACCGGTAACACCTTCAACCTGTCGCATCCCCGGGTGCTGCAGCTCGTCACCGATTCCCTGCGCTACTGGGCGACGGAGATGCGGGTCGACGGCTTCCGCTTCGACCTCGCCACCATCCTCGGCCGCGAGCCGCACGGCTTCGACGAGGGCGGCGGCTTCCTCGACACCTGCCGGCAGGATCCGGTGCTCAATTCGGTGAAGCTCATCGCCGAACCGTGGGATTGCGGCCCCGGCGGCTATCAGGTCGGCGGCTTCCCGCCAGGCTGGGCCGAGTGGAACGATCGCTTCCGCGACGACGTCCGCGGCTACTGGCGCGGGGATTCCGGCCTGCTGCCGAGTCTGGCCTCGCGCATCACCGGATCGGCAGACAAGTTCAACAAGCGCGGGCGCAAGCCCTGGGCCTCGGTGAACTTCCTCACCGCCCATGACGGCTTCACCCTGAACGACACGGTCTCGTACAACGAGAAGCACAACCTCGCGAATGGCGAGGATGGCAGGGACGGGCATTCGCACAACCTCTCGAACAATTACGGCGTCGAGGGGCCCACCGACGACGAGGCGATCCGCGCGGTGCGCCTGCGCCAGATGCGCAACATGATGGCGACCCTGTTCCTGTCGCGCGGCACGCCGATGCTGCTCGCCGGCGACGAGTTCGCCCGGAGCCAGGGCGGCAACAACAACGCCTATTGCCAGGACAACGAGATTTCCTGGCTCGACTGGGACGGGATCGGCGAAGAGGGTCGCGACCTCGCCGAGTTCACGCAGCGCCTGACCATCCTGCGCGAGGCCCTGCCGATCCTCACCCGCGGCCGCTTCCTCACCGGCGCCTATGACGAGGATCTCGGCGTCAAGGACGTGACCTGGCTCAGGCCGGACGGCGAGGAGATGTCCTCGGAGAACTGGTCGGATGGCGGCGCGCATTCCATCGCGGTGCTGCTCGACGGTCGCGCCCAGGCCTCGGGCATCCACCGCCGGGGAGGCGATGCGACGCTGCTCATCCTCTACAATTCCTACAGCGACCTCGTCTCTTTCACGCTTCCGAGCTCCGTCGGCGGCGGCGGCTGGACGCGCCTCCTCGACACCAACCTGCCCGACAGCCAGGAGGTCGGCACCTGGGCGATCGGCGACCGTTACGACGTGACGGGACGGTCGATGCTGATGTTCGTCCTCAAACCGGAGGAGACAGACGGCGACGAGGCGACGGAGATGGACCGGTCCTACCAGCACGTGATGCAGGCCTTCGAGCGGGCGAACATCGAGAGCGTGCGTTTCTCTCCCGCATCCGTCTGACGGGCACGCGCTTCGGCGCCGGTGCGGGGATTCGCCTCCCGCATCGGCGCCGTTTTCGATGGAAACGAGTCACTGCCGAATCGTTGGGCCTTGGGGACCGACGTCCGTGAACAGGCCTTGTGAATTGAGCGATGATGACCAGGACACCCGAGAAGCCGCCCGCCGGTAGCCAGCCGCGCGTCCAGACCGGAGCGGCGTCCGAGATCAGCGATCACCACAGCGACATCTTCTTCACGGCCGTCGAATCGACCCGGATGCCGATGGTGGTCACCGATCCGCGGCAGGCGGACAACCCGATCATCTTCACCAACAAAGCCTTCATCGCGATGACGGGCTACCGGGAAGACGAGATCATCGGGCGCAATTGCCGCTTCCTTCAGGGCCCCGATACGGACCGGGCGGTCCTCGCCGAACTCCGCGGGGCCATCGACAACCGCACCGAATTCGCCACCGAGATTCTCAACTACCGCAAGGACGGCTCGACCTTCTGGAACGCGCTGTTCGTGGCGCCGATCTACAATGCGGCCGGCGAGCTGGTCTATTTCTTCGCCTCGCAGCTCGACGTCTCCCGCCGCAGGGACGCCGAGGAGGCATTGGGCCAGGCCCAGAAGATGGAAGCCCTCGGCCAGCTGACCGGCGGGATCGCGCACGATTTCAACAACCTGCTCCAGGTCATCGTCGGCTATGTCGACATCCTCAGCAACGGCCTCGACAAGCCGGACGCGGACCGGAACCGGCTGCGGCGCGCCACCGACAACATCCGCACCGCCGCCGAGCGGGCGACGACACTGACCCAGCAGCTCCTCGCCTTCGCCCGCAAGCAGCGTCTCGACGGCCGCGCGGTCAATCTCAATGCCCTGGTGAAGGGCATGGAGGACATGGCGACCCGGACCTTCGGCGACGCGATCGGCGTGCGGCTCGATCTGCGCGAAGGCCTCTGGAACTGCCGGGTCGACCCGACGCAGGCCGAGATCGCCCTCCTGAACATCCTGATCAACGCGCGCGACGCGATGCCCGATGGCGGCGAGCTCGTCATCTCCACCGAGAACCAGGTCATCGCGGCAAGCGACATCCATGGGTCCGGCCAGCTGCACGAGGGCCGCTACGTGACGGTGACGGTCACCGATACCGGGACCGGAATCCCGCCGACCCTCCTCGCCCGGGTGATGGACCCGTTCTTCACCACCAAGGAGGAGGGGAAGGGGACCGGCCTCGGCCTGTCGATGGTCTACGGCTTCGCCAAGCAATCCGGTGGAGCGGCGCAGATCGATTCCGTCGTCGGCAAAGGGACCAGCGTCCGCCTGTCCTTCCCCGCCGCCGCCGAGGACGACCGCCAGCCCAACCGCACCGACCATCGGACGGTGGACCGCCAGGGAAGCGAGACGATCCTCATCGTCGACGACCGGGAGGACGTCGCCGAACTGGCCCGGACCATCCTGCGCGATTTCGGCTACACGCTGCTCATGGCCAAGAACGGCCGCGAGGCGCTGGACATCCTCGATTCGAGCGGAGCGGTGGATCTCTTGTTCACCGATCTCATCATGCCCGGCGGCATGAACGGCGTCGTGCTCGCCCGCGAGGCAAAGAGGCGGCAGCCGCAGCTCAAGGTCCTGCTGACGACCGGATATGCCGAGGCGAGCCTGGAGCGAACCGATGCGGGGGGGTCGGAGTTCGATCTTTTGAACAAGCCCTATCGCCGTACCGATTTGATTCGCCGCGTTCGCGCCACCCTGGACGGCCCGACCGGCATCAGCTGAGGTTCGGCGACGTCTCGCAAGAGGATCGCGTCGCAAGAGGAGCGCGCCATGCCACGGGGTGACAAGTCGAAATACACGGACAAGCAGGTCCGCAAGGCCGAGCACATCGCGGACTCCTACGAGGAACGCGGCGTGCCGGAGGAGGAGGCCGAGGCACGGGCCTGGGCGACCGTCAACAAGGACGATGGCGGCGGCAAGCATCCAGGCGGATCGGGGAGGGGGAAGACCTCCTCGCATCCGGCGGCGCACAAGGGCGGCGCGGCCGGCGGCAAGGCCTCGGCCTCCCGCACCGCCGAGCAGCGCTCCGCCTCGGCCAAGAAAGCCGCCGCGACCCGCAAGCGCAACGCGGAGGCGGCGAGGCCCGCTTCCTGAAAGGGAAGGGATCGCTCGGCCGATGTCTCGGAGATAACCGCCCGCCCCGGGCTGAATCGTGCACGTCCCTCGCCCTGCAGGCGGGAAGCGGGCCGCGACGACACTGTCGTCGGCGCGGCGAGGCGGCAGCCGAGCTCAGGTCGCCTCCCGGCAAGACGACAGCGGCGTCCTCTCCCAACAAGCTACTGAATTCGCCCCTCTGCTCGAAGGTCCTTCGCGCGGTCCAAGCGGGTTGGACTTGAGACGCGACAAACTCCCTCTCCTGGAAGGAGAGGGAGCCCGTGCTGACCGCGACATGTGTGCGTATCGTGGACCGGCGGGGAGAGGGGAGACCCGCCAATCGTGCTCAGGCCATCGCGGTCTTGAGATTCGCGTCGACCTTGTCGAGGAAGCCGGTGGTGGAGAGCCACTTCTGGTCCGGACCGACGAGGAGGGCGAGGTCCTTCGTCATGAAGCCGGCTTCCACCGTGTCGACGCAGACCTTCTCCAGGGTGTTGGCGAATGTCGCCAGATCGCCGTTGTCGTCGAGCTTGGCCCGGTGGGCGAGGCCGCGGCTCCAGGCGAAGATCGAGGCGATGGAGTTGGTGGAGGTCTCCTTGCCCTTCTGATGCTCGCGATAGTGGCGGGTCACGGTGCCGTGCGCGGCTTCCGCCTCCACGGTCTGGCCGTCCGGCGTCATCAGCACCGAGGTCATCAGGCCGAGCGAGCCGAAGCCCTGGGCCGCGGTGTCCGACTGCACGTCGCCGTCGTAGTTCTTGCAGGCCCAGACATAGCCGCCGGACCATTTGAGGCAGGACGCGACCATGTCGTCGATGAGGCGGTGCTCGTAGGTGATGCCGAGCGCCTGGAACTTCGCCTTGAACTCGGCGTCGAACACCTCCTGGAACAGGTCCTTGAAGCGGCCGTCATAGGCCTTGAGGATGGTGTTCTTGGTGGACAGGTAGACCGGATACTTGCGGGCGAGGCCGTAATTCAGCGAGGCGCGGGCGAAGTCGCGGATCGACTCGTCGAGGTTGTACATCGACATGGCGACGCCGGCCGCCGGGAACTTGAACACTTCCTTCTCGATGACCGTGCCGTCGTCACCCTCGAACTTGATGGTCAGGCGGCCCTTGCCGGGCACTTTGAAGTCGGTGGCGCGATACTGGTCGCCATAGGCGTGGCGGCCGATGACGAAGGGCTGGGTCCAGCCCGGCACGAGGCGCGGCACGTTCTTGCAGATGATCGGCTCGCGGAAGATGACGCCGCCGAGGATGTTGCGGATCGTGCCGTTGGGCGAGCGCCACATCTCCTTGAGCTTGAACTCCTCCACCCGCTGCTCGTCGGGGGTGATGGTGGCGCATTTCACGCCGACGCCGTGGCGCTTGATCGCCTCCGCCGCGTCCACGGTGACCTTGTCGTTGGTCTCGTCGCGGTGCTCGACGCCGAGGTCGTAATAATCGAGGTCGAGGTCGAGATAGGGGTGGATGAGCTTGTTCTTGATCTCGCTCCAGATGATCCGGGTCATCTCGTCGCCGTCGAGTTCGACGACCGGGTTGGCAACCTTGATCTTGTCCATTGCGCTTCAAGCCTTCCGCGTAAAGTCCGTACCGCCCATGCAAGGATTGCCCCAACCGGGCAGCGTCCTCCTCATGGGCCATGCGACCGTGGCAGGGTCATAGCGCGGCCGTGGAATGCAGGAAAGGCGGGCGACCGGATCGGGCGCATGACAATGGGCTCACCTTGTCATCCCGCCGGCACATCCGACTTTCGACGTCCTCGATCGCCGCAATATCAAATAAACCACGTGCCGCTCCAGAAGTGTTTCATCCCCTGAAACTGCGGACGCTCCCGAATTGCAGACGAGCGCAAGCATGCTTTTTTAACGGGACCACGGCGTTCATGGGCGTCTCCAAAACGGCCGACGGCCTTCAAGAAGCGATCCCCGAGGATATGCGCAGCCTTTTCCAGCGATTGAGGTCGGACGCCGGCGGATCGATCCCGATGATTTTCGCGGCTGCGCTCGTGCCGATGCTGGGCCTGATGGGCGGCGCCATCGATTACGGCCGCTCGGTCGTCGACAAGACCGTCCTGGACAGCGCCCTGGACAACGCGGCGATCGTTGCCGCGAAGGCCGCGCAGGATGCCGACGCCAAAGGTCTGCAGAGTGCCGAGATGGCGGTCTACGCCCAGACCATGGCGCTCAAGGCCTTCAACGGAACGCCGAAGCTTCCGGCGAATACGACGCCGGTCATCCGGGTCACCGTCAACAACCGCTCCGTGACCGTGACCGCCGATTATACGTCGAAGACGACCACGACTCTCCTCAAGGTGGTGGGATTCGACAGGATCGATCTGTCCGGGCACGCCGAATCCGTCGTCGACCTGTCGCCCATGGTGGACATCTATCTTCTCATCGACGTTTCGGGCTCGATGGCGCTCGGCGCGACGCAGACGGACATCGATCGGCTCAACGCCGCCTTCGGATGCGCCTTCGCCTGCCATGACGGCGTCAAGGTCAAGAATTCGATCTACGACGCTTATGAATGGGCCGTGCTAAACGGCATCACCCTGCGCACCCAGGAAATCAACAAAGGCATCATCGACTTCGTGAACTGGCTGACGACCCAGGCCTCGGCCTCGAAGCGGATCCGGATCGCCAGCTACTCCTTCAGCAACGACCTGACGAAACTCGTCAACACCACCTCGACCCTCAGCCTCGCGGTGACGAACCTGCCGCAGGCGCCGAACACGTCGAACGAGTACGCGGGCGCGACGCATTTCAAGGAGATCATGCCGGGCTTCGCCAGCGAAGTGGGAAAAGCCGGCGACGGGAAGACGTCGCCGAAGAAGCTCGTGATCATCGCCACGGACGGCGTGCAGGATCCCTCCCGCGCCTGGATATGGGACGTGCCCAAGCGGGCCGAGGTCGCCCCGTTCGCTCCCGCCTCGTGCCGGCTGATCGACAGCTCGGTCTCGGTCAGCGTCCTTTACGCGCCCTACCTGAAGCTGAGCTACGATTGGGGATATCAGGCGACGCTCGGCGCACCGAGTCAGATCTGGGGGGGCGGAACCCGGTTCGACGACATCGTTCCCCAACTTACACGCTGCGCCTCGACCCCGGACCTCTTCGTGAACGCCGCGACGACGCCGTCGATCGGCTCGGCCTTCGTGTCGATCTTCCAGAAATTCACGCAGATCAGGCTGGCGCGATGACGCCGCTCTCGACGCGCCGCGGGTTCCTGCGCGACGAGGGCGGCGTCTCGGCCGTCGAATTCGCCATGATCGGCCCGATCTTCATCGCCCTTCTCGGGGCGGTCATCCAGATCATCCTGATCCTTCTCGTGAGCCTCAATCTCGACATGGGCCTGCAGACGACCGTCCGCACCCTGGTGACGGGCCAGTTCCAGATCGACAACGCGGCGATCAAAGACACGAGCACGTTGCTGGGCAAGTTGCGTGAGCAGCTTTGCGCGAACACGGGAACGTCGTCGGCCGCGTTCTTCAACTGCAACAACGTTCTGCTGGATATCCGCGTCGTCGATACCTTCGCAAGTGTGAGCTCCGCGAACGGCAGTGCCTTGAACACGTCGACGGGCGATTGGCAGGCCGGTTTCGGCACATCCTACACATGCCCGCAGCCGAGCAAGATCGTGGTCGTGCGCGCCGGTCTCAAATATCCGGTCTTCTTCAGCCTGATGAACCCCACCCTCAAGTCTTTCGGCGACGGCAGTGCCCTGGTGCAATCGAACGCCGTCTTCCGGGTCGAGCCGTACCTGTCGGATTCGGGGAACGCGTGCTGAGATCGATAGCAATGGCCCGGCATCGGAACCGTATCTGCTTGGACAGGGCCGCGACCCTCGCGCGCCGGCTGCATGCGTTCCGGGGCGACGACCGTGGGATCGCCCTCATCGAGTTCGCCCTGATCGTTCCCATCCTGCTGGTGATCCTGCTGGCGGGGGCGGAGCTGGTCAACGTGCTGGAGAACCGCCGCAAGGTCGTGCAGCTCACGCGGACGCTGGCGGACCTCACCTCCCTCGGAGACGCGACGAATCCCGTCACCGCCACGACCATGAACAACATCTTCGATTCGTCGGTCGTCGTGCTGGCGCCCTTCGATACGACCGGGGTCAGCATGAAGGTCAGTGCCGTCGGCGTCCCCCTCATCGGGGTGACGACCGTCGCGTTCGTCTGCTCGGGAGCGGCACGCAACGCCACCGCGCGCGGGCGCGGCGTCACCACGGCCATCCAGGTCCCGGAACAGTATCAGTTCAACGGCGCCCGCTGGATCTACGTCGAGGTCTCGATGACGTACACGCCGATTTTCGGATCGAACCTCGCGAAGATCCTGCCGAACCTCAACCTCGCCTTCACGTGGAACGAAACCGCGTCATGGGCGGTGAGGGGCGGTGCAGCCGTCCCCCCCAATACGCAGCAGGAGGTCGTCCTGCCCGGCGGGAATGCCTGCCCCTGAACGGTTGCGCATCGAGCGACATCGGGACTGGACAAGGTCGATGCGAACGGGAATCTGCGCATCCGATCAGACCCACGCAAACATTGGGATTCCCATGAGCGAACGCATCATCCTTCGGGCCGGCGAGGCCCTGGTCGCCGGCGGCCCGCCCAACACCGCCGCCGAGCCGGAGGTCATCATCGGCGAGCTCGACGGTCCCGTGGGCACGGCCCTCGCCACCCTCACCGGCGATCAGGTGGTCGGCCACAGCCGCGTCTTCGCGCTCCTCAACACCGACATCATGGTCCGCCCGGTGACGCTGTGCGTCTCGAAGGTCAGCGTCGAGACCTCGAAATACACCTCGATCCTGATGGGTACGGTGCAGTTCGCCATCGCCAACGGCGTGCTCGACGCCGTGCGCCTGGGCTACATCCCCAAGGAGAAGGCCAACGATCTCGGCATCATCTGCTCGGTCTGGCTCAGCCCCGGCGTGATCGAGGCCGAGACGGTGGATCACAAGGCGCTGTTCGAGATCCAGCGCAAGGGGATGACCGAGGCGATCCGCAAGGCCATGACCAACGAGCCGTCCATCGACTGGCTGCTCGAGAACCAGGACAAGATCGTCCACAAATACTACCAGATGGGCCTCGACGGTAAGATCTGAGCGCCGGTCTAATCGGATTTCCCAGCGGCTTTTCATGTCAAAGCAGATCATCCGATCAGACCACCTCATCCTGAGGTGCCCTTTGCATGAGCAAAGAGCCTCGAAGGAGCCCTCCAGACACCAGAGCGATCCCTGGAAGGCTCCTTCGAGGCCGCTGCGCGACACCTCAGGATGAGGTGAAGCCTTGGAAAAACAACTCAAACCGGCTCCGAGCGCCTTCCTTCCATCACCCCGGCATCACAAGGCGGACTTTTCGTCCGGCCCGCCCCGTGGCAGAGGGCGACGATGATCGCTCCCGTCATCATCCTGGTCGAACCGCAACTGGCCGAGAACATCGGCATGGTCGCGCGCGCCATGGCGAATTTCGGTCTCGCCGAGCTTCGCCTCGTGGCACCCAAGAACGGATGGCCGAAGAAGGGCGTGCGCGAGGCGGCGTCCGGAGCGACGCATGTCCTCGACGGCGCCACCGTCCACGCCACGGTGCCGGAGGCGATCGCCGACCTGAACTACCTGCTGGCGACGACGGCGCGCGAGCGCGGGCAGATGAAGCGGGCTCAGGGCCCCGACGACGCCATGAGGGATGTCGCCTCGCGGCAGGGTCAGCGCGTCGGCGTGATGTTCGGCCGGGAGCGGATCGGCCTCACCAACGACGAGGTCTCGCTGGCCGATGCCATCGTCACCTTCCCGGTCTCCCCGGATTTCCCGTCCCTGAACCTCGCGCAGGCCGTGCTCCTCGTCGGCTACGAATGGCGCAAGGCTTCGGGTCAGGCCAGCCTTCCCTTCACCGGCGAGATGCTCTCGCCGCCCGCCACACGGGAGTCGATGGCGTCCCTGGTCGCGAGCCTGGAAGCCAATCTCGATACGGCCGGGTTCTATCCGCCGGAGAAGCGGGACGTGATCGCCCGCAACATGCGCGACATGCTCCACCGCATGGCGATGACGGAGCAGGACGTCAGGACCCTTCGCGGCGCTCTGCGGGCCCTGAACCGGGTCAAGGCCGGGGATTCATCAATGTGAACGAAAGGGACGCGTCTTAACGGCTACGCGACGATTGCATGAGACTATCGGTCGCCATGTGGAAGAACCGTCTCAGCGCCATCGGCGGCGAATTCGTCTCGGTCGAACGGGAAGCGGCCTTTCAGAAGGAGCGCCTCCCCGAGACCATGCGGCATGCGCGCCTGCTCTTCCTGTTCGCGATCGGGCTCAACACGCTCTTCCTGCTGAGCGACTGGCGTTTCGCCGGTCAGGCCCATTTCTGGGTGGCCGTACCGGCCCGGCTCGGCGTCGTCCTGGTCTCCCTCGTCTGCTTCCTGGCGGCATGGAGGATCTCCACCTTCCGCGGCCTTCAGGCGATCATGGTGACCTGGGAGATCCTGGTCGCCCTGGGGGTCGCCGCCCTGTGCTCGTCGCGCTCCGATATCGCGCTCTTCGTCCTGCTGCTTCTCCCGGCGATCTACATGATCGTGGTGCCGACGAGCTTCGTCTGGAGTGTCACGTCGAGCGTGTTCGCGTCCATCGCGCTGACCGCCGGCTACCTGCTTCCGCCACCGCTGCCCCCGACGGCCCTCGGGATCGTTCTCGCGGTGCTGCTGTCCACGGTCTCCTTGGTGCTGTTCGTGGTGCGGTCGAACCGGCTGAGGCGGCTGGAATGGACCGCGACTGAGGCGGAGCGCCGCGCCAACGCGGAACTCGCCGACAGCCGCCGCCTGTTCGAGACGATGTTCAAGGCCGTCCCGATCCCGATCGTGGTCTCGCGGCAGGAGGACGGCCGAATCGTCGATGCCAACGACGCGGCGACCCGGTTTTTCGGGCTGCAGGACGGCGCGCTCCTGTCGCGCTACCGGACGCGGGACCTGGTCGACAAGGCCTCGCTACGCCTGATCCAGGCCGAACTCGACCGTACGGGCTCGGCGAAGGACATCGAGATCAGCACCGGTCCCATGGGCAGGGCCAGACGGGACGTGATGCTGTCCGCCGTCGCCGTTCAGATGGACGGGGCGACGCGGATCATTTCCAGCCTCGTCGACATCACGAGTCGAAAGGCGATGGAAGAGCGGATCAAGCTCGCCGCGCAGCACGACGTGCTCACCGGGCTTCCCAATCGCGGGTTGTTCCAGACGACCCTCGACGCCGCACTGAGTGCCGCGGAGGTCTCGGGACAGCGCGTCGGCCTCATCCTGATCGATCTCGACGAGTTCAAGGAGGTGAACGACACCCTCGGCCACGAGGCCGGCGACGCCCTGCTGAAGGAGGTCGCCCGCCGGCTCGGCAACGCCATCGGGAAGCAGGATCTCGTCGCGCGCCTCGGTGGCGACGAGTTCGTCATCATCGCGGCCTGCGAGCAGGGCCGTCACCAGCCGAGCCGGCGCATCCATGCGCTGTCCCAGGCGATCCTCGAAGTCCTCAACCCGCCGATGGCGGTCTCGGGGCGCGTCGTCGCGCCTCGCGCCAGTCTCGGCCTCGCCCTGTTCCCGGAGCACGCGGCCAATCCCACGGACCTGTTCACCAACGCCGATCTCGCCCTCTACGCGGCCAAGGCTGCCGGGCGAAACCGGGCCATGCTCTTCGTGCCGGCCCTGCGGGCCGATATCGAGCGTCGCGTCTCGGTCGCCCGCGAGATGAGGGCGGCCCTCGAGCTCGGCGGCCTCGTTCCCTATTACCAGCCGAAGGTGAGCCTCACGACGGGCGAGATCGTCGGGTTCGAGGCCCTGGCGCGATGGCAGCATCCGAGCCGCGGCCTGCTCGCCCCGGCCGATTTCGCGACGGTCTTCAACGATCCCGAGATCGGCATCGCCGTCGGCAACGTCCTGGCGCGGCAGATCTTCGCCGACATGGCGGGGTGGATCGCGCAAGGGTACGATCCGGGCCGGGTCTTCTTCAACCTGTCATCGGCGCAGTTCGCTCAGGACGACCTCGCCGAGAGTCTGCTCGCGGATCTCGCCGCGGCCGGCCTCTCCCATGACAGGATCGGCGTCGAGGTCACCGAGACCGTGCTTCTCGGCGGCCATGGCGACAGGGTCTCGGCGGTGCTGTCGGCCCTGCACGGCGCCGGCGTGCGGGTCGCCCTCGACGATTTCGGCACCGGCTACGCCTCGCTGACGCATCTGAAGCAATATCCGGTGGACGAGATCAAGGTCGACCGTAGCTTCGTGCGCGATCTCGAACGGGACCCGAACGACGCCGCCATCGTCACGGCGGTGGTCCAGCTCGGCCAGAGCCTCGGCCTCGACGTCACCGCGGAGGGCGTGGAAACGGAGGCGCAGGTGCTGTTCCTGCAGCAACAGGGCTGCGCCTATGCGCAGGGCTACCTCTACAGCAAGCCGATGGCACAGAGCCGGGTGCCGTGGTTTCTCACGAACCATTCCGGCACGCGGCACACAGGCGAGAGTTCGGCCCAGGCGGACGCCGCCGCGCTGGCCCTCAGGATCGCCTGAGCGGCGGGCGCCGAGGCTCAGCCTTCGACCTGATCGAGGGCCTGGGCGATATCGGCGATCAGGTCCTCGACATTCTCGAGGCCGATCGAGAGGCGCACCGTCTCGGGCCCGACCAGGGCGGCGGCCTTGTCGGCGGGGCTCAGCTGGCGATGCGTCGTGGTGGCGGGGTGGATCGCCAGGGACTTGATCTCACCGATGTTCACGAGGTGCGAGACCAGTTCGAGACTCATGATGAACTTCACCGCCGCCGGCTGTCCGCCCTTCAGCGCGAAGGTGAAGATCGAGCCCGGCCCGTCCGGCACGTACCGGGCGGCGAGCTCCTCGCCCTTCTGCCCGGGCAGCGCCGGATAGCTGACCCATTCCACCGCCGGATGGTCCTTGAGGAAGGCGGCCACCGACTTGGCGTTCGCGCAATGCCGCTTCATGCGCAGGGGCAGGGTCTCGATGCCGGTGAGCGTCAGGAACGCGTTCATCGGCGACAGGCCGGGGCCGAGATCGCGCAGGCCGAAGAGTCGACAGGCCACGGCGAAGCTGAAATCCGGGAAGCGTTCCGAGACCACGAGCCCGTCGTAATCGGCCCAGGGCTCGGTGATGAGGTTGTAGCGTCCCGCCGCCCCTTCCCAGTCGAAGGTCCCGCCGTCGCAGACGATGCCGCCGATGGTCTGGCCGGACCCGCCGAGGAATTTCGAGGTCGAGTGGAAGACGATGTCGGCGCCGTGCTCGATCGGCCGGATCAGGGCCGGAGAGGCCAGGGTGTTGTCCACCACCAGCGGCAGGTTGTGGCGCTTGGCGACCGCGGCGATGCCGGCGATGTCCATCACCGTCGCGCAGGGATTGACGATCGACTCGCAGACGATGGCCTTCGTCTGCGGCGTGATCGCGGCCTCGAAATCGGCCGGCGTCAGGCCCTCGGCGAAGAGCGGCTTGAGGTCGTAGCGCGCATCGAGGCGGTTCATCAGCCCGAGCGAGCCGCCGAACAGGCGCGGCGAGGCGACATAGGCGTCGCCGCTCTTCATCAGCGTCATCAGCACGAGGAGGAGGGCGGACTGGCCCGACGAGACCGCCACCGCCGCCTTGGCACCCTCCAGAGCGGCCACCCTCCGCTCCAGGGCGGCCACGGTGGGGTTCGAGCCGCGCGAATAGGAGAAGCCGGTGCGCCGCATGGCGAAGATGTCGGCGGCCTGCTCGGTGGATTCGAACACGAAGCCGTTGGTGAAGTAGATCGGCTGGACCCGCGCGCCGGTGGCCGGGTCGGGTGCCGCGCCGGCATGGACGGCCTGGGTGGCGAAGCGGAGCGGGCGGGTCTCGGTGGCCATGATGGGCGTCGCGATCTTCCGGGAAAGAGGTGTCGAGGTCAGGCAGCGCGCCGGGCGAAGGCCCGCAAGGTCCGGACCAGGGTGGAGGGCGCGTAGGGCTTCGGGATGAAGCGGGCGCCGTCGGGCATGTCGTGCGGCCCGGGCGTGCCCATGCCGGAGACGATGAGGACGGGAATCGTCGGCCAGCGATGGGCGACGAGACGGGCGAGGGCGAACCCGTCCATGGAGCCCTGCGGCATGTCCACGTCGGTCATCAGCAGGTCGATCTCCTCGTTCCGCTCGAGGATGGTGAGCGCCCTGTCGGCCTGCGGCGCTTCGAGGACGCGGAACCCCGCATCGACCAGGGTATCGGCCGCCTCCATCAGGAGAAGGCCGTCGTCTTCGACCACAAGGACGACGGGGGGCTCGGCGTCGGATTCGAAAGGATCATGCGTCATGCAGAGCGAACGATCTCGGAGGGGGAATGGTTCGCGGGGTAGTCCCGGCGACCGCGAGGGTCAAGGTCGCCGGGAACAGGCCTGGACTGCGCGAGCGATTCCAATGAAATCAAGCGCTTAACGCCGCATCGAGATCGTCGATGAGGTCCGCCGGGTCCTCGATGCCGATGGAGAGGCGCACCACTTCCGGCCCGGCGCCGGCGGCGGATTTCTGCGCGTCGGTGAGCTGGCGGTGGGTGGTGGAGGCCGGGTGGATCACCAGCGAGCGGGTGTCGCCGATATTCGCCACGTGGGAGAACAGCTGGAGATTGGCCACCAGCTTCACGCCGGCCTCGTAGCCGCCCTTGAGGCCGATGGTGAAGACAGAGCCGGAGCCGAGCGGCGTGTAGCGCCGGGCGAGCTGGTGGTACTTGTCCGTCTCCAGCCCCGGATAGCTCACCCATTCCACCGCCGGATGGGCATTGAGATGGGTCGCGATCTCCAGGGCGTTGTCGCAATGGCGCTGCATCCGCAGGGGCAGGGTCTCGATGCCGTTGAGGATGAGGAAGGCGTTGAACGGCGACAGGGCCGGGCCGAGATCGCGCAGACCCAGCACCCGGATCGCGATGGCGAAGCCGAAATTGCCGAAGGTCTCGGAGAGCACCATGCCGGAATATTCCGGCCGCGGCTGCGACAGCATCGGGTAGCGGTCGTCGCCGGCCCAGGGGAAGCTGCCGCCGTCGACCACGAGGCCGCCGATGGAATTGCCGTGGCCGCCGAGGAACTTCGTCGCCGAATGCACGACGATGTCGGCGCCGTGCTCGAACGGGCGGATCAGGTACGGCGTCGCCATGGTGTTGTCGACGATGAGCGGGATGTTGTGGCGCCGGGCGATGACGCTCAGGGCGGCGATGTCGGTGATGACCCCGCCCGGATTGGCGATGGATTCGCAGAAGATCGCCTTGGTGCGCGGGGTGATGGCCCGCTCGAACGAATCCGGATCGTCCGTATCGGCCCAGACCACGTTCCAGCCGAAGCTCTTGTAGGAATGGTTGAACTGGTTGATCGAGCCGCCATAGAGCTTGTTGGCCGCCACGAACTCGTCGCCCGGCTGCATCAGCGCGTGCATGGTGAGGAATTCGGCCGCGTGGCCCGAGGCCACCGCCACGGCGGCGGTGCCGCCCTCCAGCGCCGCGATGCGCTCTTCCAGCACCGCGTTGGTGGGGTTGGTGATGCGCGAATAGATGTTGCCGAAGGCCTGCAGCCCGAACAGCGAGGCGGCATGGTCCACGTCGTCGAAGACGAAGGACGTGGTCTGGTAGATCGGCGTCGCGCGGGCGCCGGTGGTGGCGTCGGGGGCGGCGCCGGCATGGATCGCCAGCGTGTTGAAGCCGGGGATACGGTCGGTCATGGACATCCTCCAGGGGCCGGCGGCACGAACGGACCCCGTTCTAGCGCCTGTGCCGGGCCAGACGGAAGAGGACGACCCGCCCCGTTCCGCTTAAACGAACAGAAGTTCTTTATGGCGGACGAGAGCCGTGGGTCAAGGGTGGCGAGGGGACGCAAGAGAGAACCTCCGTCCTCCCGGGGCCGCGCAGCGGAGCCCGGGATGACGGGGCGGGTCGGCACGGCGGGGCCGCCACAAATCCTCGCTGGAGAACCGAAGGCGGGACGAACCGACAATCCTGCGATCCCCGGCAGAATCCTGCACGAACGGCGATAGCGGACGGGCGGATGTGCGGTTATAGCGCCGCATGCTCCAGCCCGCTCCGCCCCCTCCCGTCTCCGCCGCGAAGATCCTCATCGCCAGCTTCGTCGGCACGGCGATCGAGTTCTACGATTTCTACGTCTATGCCACCGCCGCCGCCCTGGTGATCGGGCCGATCTTCTTCTCGGCCGACGATCCCTCGGTGCAGACGCTTGCGGCCTTCGCCACCTTCTCCATCGCCTTCATCGCGCGGCCGATGGGGGCGGCGTTCTTCGGGCATTTCGGCGACAGGGTCGGGCGCAAGGCGACGCTGGTGGCCTCGTTGATGATCATGGGAATCTCCACCGTGCTCATCGGCTGCCTGCCGACCTATGCCACCGCCGGATGGTGGGCGCCCTTCGCCCTCTGCGTCCTGCGCTTCGGCCAGGGCATCGGCTTCGGCGGCGAATGGGGCGGCGCGGCCCTGCTGGCGGTGGAGAACGCCCCGCCGGGGCGACGCGCCCTCTACGGCATCTTCCCGCAGCTCGGCGCGCCGGTGGGCTTCATCACCGCCAATCTCGGCTTCCTCGGCCTCGCGCTGGTCCTCACCCCGGCCGATTTCCAGGCCTGGGGCTGGCGCATCCCGTTCCTGGCCTCGGCCGTGCTCGTGGGCGTCGGGCTCTATGTCCGGCTGAAACTCACCGAGACGCCGGTCTTCAAGGCGGCGATGGAGAAGGCCGCGCCCGAGCGGGTGCCCCTCGCGATCATCTTCACCAAGTACATCAAGGCGACCCTGCTCGGCACCTTCGCCATGGTGGCCTGCTACGCGGTGTTCTACCTCTCCACCGTCTTCGCCCTGAGCTACGGCGTCTCGAAGCTCGGCTTCGACCGGCCGACCTTCCTGCTGTTCGAATGCGTCGCGGTGCTGTTCATGGCCCTCGGCATCCCGCTCTCGGGCTGGGCCGCCGACCGCTACGGCCGCCGCCCCGTCCTCCTCACCGGCCTCGCCTTCACCGCGTCGCTCGGCCTCCTGCTCGGCCCGATGCTGGGAAGCGGGCAGGGCGGCCTGGTGCTGGGCTTCCTGTGTCTGGGCCTCTTCGCCATGGGCTGGCTGTTCGGCCCCATGGGCGCCCTGCTGCCCGAGCTCTTCCCCACCCGCGTCCGCTACACCGGCGCCTCGGTGACCTACAACCTCGCCGGCATCCTGGGCGCTTCCGCCGCGCCGTATCTGGCGCAGCGGTTGAGTGAATGGGGCGGGATCGGTTGGGTCGGGTTGTATCTGGCTGTGGCGGCTGGGATTAGTTTTGTGGCTGTGGCACTGATGGAGGAGACGGGGAGAGGCGAAATCTGACGGCTCCACACCGAAGAGTTGCAGTTTCCTCTTTTCGGTCTAAGGATGAGCTTCGAAGCAACCATCTATCCGCGCTTCGCTTATGGATGGCCGAAGAGGACTGACCTAGAATGGATTTCTCAAAGCTCGGCAATATTTCAAAATCAAGCAGACCAACAAATCCCATTGAAATATTTGAAAAGCTTCCAAATTTACCCGGAACTCCAAACGACATCTGGAGAGGACAGAATGAAGCATTGCAACAATGGGATAAAAACAGAAAATTAAATGACATCCTTATTGCGTTAAACACAGGCGCTGGAAAAACGCTTGCAGGGCTGCTTATAGCTCAAAGCTTGATAAATGAGGGCATCGAGAATGTGATGTATGTTTGCTCTACTAAAGACCTAGTGGAGCAAACTTCGCGAGAGGCCCAGAAAGTAGGCATCGATCACACCACAAGATTAAGCGGAACTCACAGCAATAGCCTGTTTGAAAGCGGCAAGTCATTTTGCATTACGACGTATCAAACAGTTTTAAATGGGCTTAAAGGATTCATCCAAAAATTCCCCCCCGGAGCGGTCATTTTCGACGATGCCCATGTTGCAGAATCAATGATCAGGGACGCCTTTTTAATAAACATCACTTACGAAAATCACCAAAAGTGTTACAGCGAACTCATAGAGCTTTTCACTCCTCATTTCTCTGAACTTAATCGCCGGCAACAATTCAAGGCTGCCGTAAGTGGCGAGCGGCAGTTAACGATGATGGCAGCTCCATCCGGTGTTCGAGAACGCTCGACACAGATAGCAACTATTTTACAGAAATTCAATATACCCAACGATACGAACCTCAAGTACAAATTTCCAAATTTAGAGGACCATATATCTGAATGCTGCGTGTTATTTAGCAAAGGGCAGATTGAGATTACTCCTCCCTTTCTACCATCTTTATGTATAGATATTTTTGAGCGCCCCATTCGAAGAGTCTATTTATCGGCTACTTTGAAAAATAAATCTGATTTTATTCGAGCGTTTGGTCGCAAGCCAGACCTTTCGATTGAACCAAAAAATGACGCGGGAAATGGCGAACGCTTAGTATTATTTGCTAACGACGTTGAAAAAGGCTTTACTGTCAGTTTAGCTAATGAAATTGCCTCAAATAATAAGATTATAGTGGCTGTTCCGAGTTACGCAGCTGCGGAAGCCTGGGGGACCTTTTCCTCTCCTCCGAGCCGAGATCAGTTCACGCAGATGCTCAATAGTTTTAGAGAGGCAAAGACGGGAAAATTTCTCCTTGTGTCTCGTGTCGATGGCATCGATCTACCTCATGATACCTGTCGGATCATGCTTATGGATGGATTGCCTACCGGATCCACGCTAATTGAGAAATATCAATCGGATTTTCTCAATATGAGAAAATCTTACTCATCTCGCATAGCCAACCGTCTTGTTCAGCTATTTGGGCGGATCAACCGAGGACGAAACGATTATGGAGTGTTTTTGATCTCAAGCAGCAACTTGAATGCTTGGCTCAGCAACGACCGCAATATTGCGCTTCTACCAAATCTACTACAACAACAAATATTACTTGGCCGACACGTACAAGCTGGAATGAGTATTAACAATCATAAATCTCTCAACATTATAGTGAAAAGTGTTTTAGGACGAGACCAAAGCTGGCTTGAATACTATGGATCGAACATTGAACGGAATGAGATTGACGAGGATCACAGAAATAAGGCCGACGATAGCATGGAGCCCTCTCATAAAGTTGCAGAAGCTGAAGCGAAAATTGCCTCCGCACTTTGGAACGGTGACTCAGATAAAGCTCGTCTACTTATTGAGGAAAGCCTGGAGACTACAACACGCCTAGATCCATTGCTTGCTGGATGGCATAATATTCTCCTTGGTGGTCTTTATGAAAAAGCTGGCGATCTCGAAAGCGCTGACGTTGCATACGAGAATGCGCGTATGAAGCTAGGAACTAACGTTTTACTCCCAACACATAAAAAATTCGCACGTACATCCAATGAACCCGTCGATCCATTTGCTGCAAATATCTTCTCAATTGCGAGTCTCTCCTCGGCCGAAACATACAAGAAAGAGCTCAACACTCTTCGCAACCGACTGAAGCATCTTGATGGCGGAACGTCATCGCAAATGGAGGAAGCTGTTAGATCGCTGGGCGAATTACTTGGGTTTTCTGCCTCGCGCCCTGACAACGACAGCGGCACCGGACCTGATGTTTTATGGGAGGAATTATCAACTCTTAAAGCGATCGCTATTGAGCTAAAGACAGATAAAAAAGATCCTGCAACTTATAATAAGAAAGATGTAGGGCAATCGCATGATCATATACAATGGGTCAGCGATCACAAAAAAGACGTTACCTTGATCGGATTACTTTTTGTTGGCCCGTCCGGGAAAAGTACCAATCAGGCAAACCCCTCCAATCAGATGTGGGTCGTAAATCCAACTCAATTAGTCACAATTCGAGAAGAAATACTATCGATTATAGTCGATATACGTTCTCTCACTCCTCTCGAAAAACTCGAAAAGAGTAGAGTCCTTTGCAATGGCCCCAAATGGATGATTCAGGCTTTGTTTGATAACATTGAAAAAAAGGCGTTACTAAAATAAATTTTTTAACCCGCACTTGTATAAGATCAAGTGCGGGAGATTATCTTATAGCGAAAACATCGTGGCAATCTCACCCCCGCTCAATCGTCAGCCGCTGCACCCCCTTACCCCCCAAAACCGGCCGCTTCGAACTCAAGATCCGAGAGTTCACCCCGGTCCAGCCGATCTCGCCCGAGATCCGCCCGTACTCGATCTTGGGGCAGCGGTTCATGATCACCTGGATGCCCGCCGCCTCGGCGCGAGCGGCGGCCGCGTCGTCGCGGACGCCGAGCTGCATCCAGACGATCTTCGGGAGCACCGGCAGGGCAAGGGCCTCGTCGACGAGGCCGCCGGCGGCGGCGGAGTTGCGGAAGATCTCGACCATGTCGACGGGGCCGGGGAGGTCGGCGAGGCGGCCGGCGACGAGCTTGCCCAGCAGCATCTGCCCGGCGAGGCCGGGATTGACCGGGATCACGTCGTAGCCGCGCGAGATGAGATATTTCAGCACGATCCAGCTCGGCCGGGCCGGGTTCGCCGAGGCGCCGACGAGGGCGATCGTCTTCGTCTCCGTGAGGAGCTTGCGGATCAGCGCATCGGGATAGCGGTCGTGACGGGAGGGGTCATGGCGGACGGCGACGGGGTCGGTCATCGGGACTCTTGTGTGACGGACGGATTCTTGTCTGACAGGAGCGAAGACTTGTCCGCCATCGCGGCCCGTGCTGCAAGGCGAGCCATGACGACGACCATGACCCTGCCTGAGACCATCGCCTTCCTGGAGCGGGACTTCCCGCAGATGAACCATGACGGGCCGGCCTTCCACCTCGAGGCGGTGGGGCCGCTCACCGCGCGGATGCGCCTCGATTATCACGAGCGCTTCCTGCGCCCCGGCGGCACGATCTCCGGCCCGGCCATGATGGCGCTCGCCGATTACGCCCTCTACGCGGCGATCCTCGCAAGCATCGGCCCCGTCGGCCTCGCGGTGACGACGAACCTGTCCTTCAACTTCCTGAGAAAGCCCGGCCCCACCGGGCTCATCGCGGAAGCCCGTCTCCTGAAGCTCGGCAAGCGCCTCGCGGTGGGGGAGGCGCGCCTCACGACGCCGGGCTCCGACGACCTCGTCTGCCACGCCACGGGGACCTATTCGATCCCGCCGGCGCGGTGAGCCACCTTACCCTCCCCCCCTCAGCGGGGGAGGGGGAGGCGGTGCCTGATAGGCCGGCGCCGCAGAGCCTCATGACCTCCGATGCGCTTGGTCAAACCCATTCAACCACCTCATCCTGAGGTGCCGTAGCGGAGCGGAGGCCTCGAAGGAGGGGTACAGGGATCGCGGCGCCGACTGGAGGGCTCCTTCGAGGCCCGCTGGCGCGGGCACCTCAGGATGAGGTGATTGGGTGGGATGGATACGGTATCCTGATACCTGGAGTCTCGAAACCTCGATCTCCCCTGCGCGGTGAGCCGCCGACCCTCCCACCTCCGCGTGGGAAGCGGTGCCTGATATGCCGGCGCCGTCGAGCCTCATGACCTCCGATGCGCTTGGTCAAACCCATTCAACCACCTCATCCTGAGGTGCCGTAGCGGAGCGGAGGCCTCGAAGGAGGGGTCCAGGGATCGCGGCGCCGACTGGAGGGCTCCTTCGAGGCCCGCTGGCGCGGGCGCCTCAGGATGAGGTGATTGGGTGGGATGGATACGGTATCGTGATACCTCGGGTCTCGAAACCTCGATTTTCCCTGCGCGGTTAGCCACCTTACCCTCACCCCCTCAGCGGGGGAGGGGGAGGCGGTGCCTGATAGGCCGGCGCCGGAGAACCTCATGCCCTCCGGTTCGCGCGGTCAATCCCACCCAACCACCTCATCCTGAGGTGCCGTAGCGGAGCGGAGGCCTCGAAGGAGGGGTCCAGGGATCGCGGCGCCGGCTGGAGGGCTCCTTCGAGGCCCGCTGG
>NZ_JBHTND010000029.1:39096-52385 GCF_042679825.1 Methylobacterium marchantiae
GCTGGCGCGGGCGCCTCAGGATGAGGTGATTGGGTGGGATGGATACGGTATCCTGATACCTCAACCCCGAAATCCTTCATCCGCTTACCGTTTTTGCCGTTTTGCATCCCCCAATGCACCTTGACGACTCACTCGTCGCCCCGTATTGCAGCCTCCACCGCCGCTGCGTGTCTCACGTGGCGGCGCATCGTTTTGCAAGACATCATACGGAACGCCACGGGATGAAGACCTTTTCTCTGAAGCCCGCCGACGTCGACAAGAAGTGGATCATCGTCGATGCGGAGGGCCTGGTCGTCGGCCGGCTCGCCTCCATCGTCGCCATGCGCCTGCGCGGCAAGCACAAGCCCGCGTACACGCCCCACGTCGATTGCGGCGACAACGTCATCGTCATCAACGCCGAGAAGGTGAAGTTCACCGGCCGCAAGCGCGAGCAGAAGGTGTATTACCACCACACCGGCTATCCGGGCGGCATCAAGGAGCGGACCGCGAAGTTCATCCTGGACGGCCGGTTCCCCGAGCGGATCGTCGAGAAGGCCGTGGAGCGCATGCTGCCGCGCGGCCCGCTGTTCCGCCAGATCATGGGCAACCTCCGCGTCTACAAGGGCTCCGAGCATCCCCACACCGCCCAGCAGCCGCAGGCGCTCGACGTCGGCAGCCTCAACCGCAAGAACGTGAGCGCTTGATCATGGCGACCCTCCAGTCCCTCTCCGACCTGAACCGCGCCAACGTCGAGAACCCCGAGAACGCGGCTCCCGTCCACGTTCAGAAGCTCGATGCGCAAGGCCGCGCCTACGCCACCGGCAAGCGCAAGGACGCGGTTGCCCGCGTCTGGATCAAGCCCGGCAACGGCACCGTCGTGGTCAACGGCCGCACGGTCGAGACCTACTTCGCCCGCCCCGTGCTGCGCATGATCCTGCGCCAGCCGCTGCAGATCGCCAACCGCGTCGACCAGTACGACATCACCGTCACGGTGCATGGCGGCGGTCTCTCGGGCCAGGCCGGCGCCGTGCGCCACGGCCTGTCCAAGGCTCTCACCTACTACGAGCCGGAGCTGCGCGCGCCGCTGAAGCGCGAAGGCTTCCTCACCCGCGACAGCCGCGTGGTCGAGCGCAAGAAGTACGGCCGCAAGAAGGCTCGCCGCAGCTTCCAGTTCTCGAAGCGCTGAGCGTTTCGACCATCTCGTCTCTGGAAAGGGCGGCCTCGGCCGCCCTTTTCGTTTGTCGCGACATCGTGCGAGGTTTTTCATGCCCAACGTCTTCCGGCGCGTCCACGCTCCCGTCGTCACAGCGGTCACGCTCTGCCTGTCGAAGGCCGGCGACGAGGTGAAGGGCGAGGTCAAGCTCGCCGACGGACGCCAGTTCAGCACCACCGGCGTGATGCCCATCGCCCAGGCCTTCGGCATCGCCGTCCACGTGGCCAACGAGGGCGGGATGGAAATCGTGGTGATCGATCCGCAGAGCGCGTGGAAACCGGGCTGGGGCACGCTCGAGGGCTGATCCGGCTCGAAGCTCCGCCGAATCCTGTACCGAAGGCGGGTCGAATCCCGTGTCGGAAGGCGTCGCAATCGGGCGAAAATCGCAGTAAATCTGGCGGCATGACTCAGCCTCAGCGCCCCGCCTTCGATCCCCGCCCCACCCGCTCCGCCCCCGACGACGACCCCCATCTCTGGCTCGAAGAGGTGGAAGGGGCAGACGCCATCGCCTGGGTCGAGGCCCGCAACGCCGAGACGCTGGCGCGCTTCACCGACGCGACCATGGAGCGCGACCGGGAGGCGGCGAAGGCCATCCTCGACCGGCCGGACAAGATCCCGCTGGTCACCCGGCGCGGCGGTTTGCTCTACAATCTCTGGCGCGATGCCGAGCATCCGCTCGGCCTGTGGCGCCGCACCGACGAGGCCTCCTACCGCGCCGGCACGCCCGAATGGGACGTCCTCATCGACATCGACGCCCTGGCGAAAGCCGAAGGAATCGACTGGGTCTGGGGCGGCGCGACGCTGATCCCCGGCCGCCACGACCGCGCCCTGGTGAAGCTCAGCCGGGGAGGGGGCGACGCCACCATCCTGCGGGAATTCGACCTTCCGACCCGCAGCTTCGTCGCCGACGGATTCACCCTCCCCGAGGCGAAGGGCGGAGCGGATTGGCTCGACCGCGACACCGTGATCCTGTCAAGCGCACTCGGCGAGGGCATGGCGACCCGCGCCGGCTATTCGCGCACGGTGCGGCTCTGGACGCGCGGCCAGGACCCGCTCGCGGCCACCATCCTGCTCGAGACCGCGCCCGAGAATATGGGCCTCTGGGGCGGGGTCGATCACGACGCGCCGGCCGAGCGCGTGGTGTTCATGGAGCGCACCGGATTCTTCGACGGCACCGTGCATATCGGCGACCGAAACGGGCCGACCCATCGCCTCGATGCTCCCACCGACGCAGAAATTTCTCTTCATGGAGACGATCTCGTCATCCGAACGCGCTCCGTCTGGGATGTCGGCGGCAGCGTTCACGCGGCCGATACGGTGCTCGCCATCGCCCTGCCGGCATTCCTCGAAGGCGACAGGGCCTTCACCGTGCTGTGGGAGCCTTCCGAACGGCGGGCACTGCAGAACGTGTCCTGGGCCGGCCCACGCCTCATCGTCGATGCCCTCGACGATCTGCGTCCTGCCTACAGCGTGTTCGAACCCGGAGAGGAAGGCTGGATCCGCCTGAGCCTTCCCGGTCTGCCCGAGATCGGCACGGTCTCGGTCTGGCCCTTCGATGCCGAGCCGAGCGAATCCGACGGCTCGCTCCTCGCCATGGTGCAGGACCCGCTGACGCCGCCGACCCTGCTGTCGATCCCGAGCGACCTCTCGGCACCCACCGTGCTCCGCACCACGCCGCCCGCTTTCGATCCGGGCGGCCTGAGGGTGACCCGACACGAAGCCGTCTCGGTGGATGGCGAGCGCATCCCCTATGTCCAGGTCGGTCCCGCGGGGGAGACCGGCGAGGCGCCGGTCCATCTCTCGGCCTATGGCGGCTTCCAGATCTCGCTGTTGCCGACCTACCAGGGCGTCCTCGGCAAGCTATGGCTGGAGAAGGGCGGCACCGGTGTCGTCGCCAATATCCGCGGTGGCGGCGAGTTCGGCACCCGATGGCATCAGGCTGGGCGGCGCGAGGGCAAGGCGCTGGCGCATGACGACTTCGCGGCTGTCGCCGCCGACCTCGTGGCGCGGGGCGTGACGAAACCGCAGCACATCGCCGCCCAGGGCGGCTCGAATGGCGGCCTCCTCATCGCGAATATGCTGACCCGCTACCCCGAACGGTTCGGTGCATTGTTCTGCACGATCCCGCTCATCGATATGCGGCGCTACACGAAGCTCCTTGCGGGGGCGAGTTGGATCGCAGAATATGGCGACCCGGACGTGGCGGAGGATTGGGCTTTCCTAGGGGCCACCTCCGCTTATCACGTGGCCGAGGCCGGGCAGCCCTATCCACCGATTCTAATCGCCACTACGCGCCGCGATGACCGCGTCCATCCAGGACATGCGCGCAAGATGGCGGAGAAGCTCCGGCATCTTGGCTACGACCCAGCCTTCTTCGAGCCAGCGGCGGGCGGGCACGGCTACGGCAAGGACAATTCTGAGACCGCGACCTTCCTCGCCCTTGGCATGGGCTTTCTGAGGCAATCCATCGGCTGGGTACCGAAGGAGGGGTAAAGGCTCAGGCGCCGCGCCGGCGCATCCCGTCACGGATGACATAGGCACCCCCAGTCGCAGCCATGATGGCCAGTGCGTACCATGTCAGCGCGTAGACCAAATGGTTGTCACTGAAGGCGATCACCGTGAGACCGCCCACCGGATATCCGCCGGGATTTGGTGTGGCATCGGCATCGATAAAGTAGGGCGCTGTTGGCCCAAGCCCACGAACGGCGGCGATGGCTGCGACGTCGCGCGAGTACCAGCGCCCGGCAGTTGGATCGTTCGAGCGCAAGAACCCGCCACCCGGCTCGCTCAGCCGCAACAGTCCGACCACCCGCGTTTCACCCGCGATCCGCGCGGAGGAATGCCGCGTTTCGGGATCGCGGCGATCGGCAGGAACGAAGCCGCGATTAACGAGAACAGCCGTTCCATCCGCCGAGACGAGCGGCGTCATCACCCAATACCCGCCGCCAAGATCGGTGACTGCCTGAACGAGAGTTTCGTGATCGTGAGCGAACGTTCCGGTCGCAAAGACATGTCGGTAGGCGTCAGACGATGGATCGACGACGGCCTGATCTGGTCGAAGCGGTGCAGGAACCGGGGCAGCGTGGATCCGCTCATTGATGCGAGCGATCAGATCATGCTTCCATACCCTCCGCTGGATTTGCCATGTGCCGAGCGCCAAAAAACACACAACCAATAATAGGGTCGTCGAGATGATGACAAGCGACTTCGTTCCAGTCATTCGTGTCAACCGAGGTCTCGTCGTTTGCCAACGTAAGCAGTGTCTCTCATACGAGACGGAAGGCAGACGGTACAAGCTATTCATTGGGAAAAGATGAAACGTTGCTAGCATGCTGCTGAGGTGGAGTAACCATTAAGAAGATCGAATTATTTTGCCGACCAAGCAAATTGAAGACGTGGCCCTTAATGCGGCAGATTTTCCGAGATGGTGACGCACGAAACAAAATGATGAGGCAAGTCCAGATGGCACATTCGAAACCCGCTCGCCGATTGCCCGTGAACCGCTTGACCGCATTGGCTTCCAGGGCGGTGGATGAAGGGAAGCACGATCTTGCGGTGACGTATCTCGCTCAAGCCTACAGGCTCGACACCACTGCAGAAGATATAAATATTAAGTACTTTAGGGCACTTCAGGCAATAAAAGATAAATTTACAGCCGTTAAGTTAGCTGAAAGTTATTTTTCTCGTGGATTAACAAGCCCACGCCTAACTCAGATGTATATTTTGACTGACTATAATACTTATACAATTTCTAGCAGCATGAATGAAATTAAATATAAAATGGAATATTTATCAAAATTCTCTGCATTTCAAGGTCGAGCAGCTGCAGTATATCTTTGGCACAACGACCTTGACCGTGCTCGATACCATGCCAGAATGGCCATTCATAAAGAGAAGGATACAAAGATTGCAGAAGCGATACGTCGGTCGCTCGCAAAACGAGCGTACTACTTGGGTCATATAGAACTGGCGGACTGGATCTGCCGCATCGGCCGCGTTGGCCGTTCCGCCGAACAGGAGATCCTTTACGACCGCCTCATCATTAGAACAGGCAATGCAGCCAACACCCCAACGACGCATCGTCTTTTTCAGAAGCTATTGGCAATTCAGGATTACAATCGCCGTCTTTCACTGATTGATGAGTTCGTCGATTTTAAATGGCGTTTCGAAGGTCCCTCACATGCCCTCGTCACTCTCATTGACGAGCATATTGAAGCTTACCCACTAGAAAACAACAATGAAATTCTGCAAGTAAAAATTTCCCTTCTCGTACAACTTGGATCGACCAACGATGCACTTGAAATTCTCGAAGCGACGCCAGCATTGAAATCAAAATTCCGCAATTGCCTCGCGGTCGCAAAGCTAATTAAAGAGCATGGGTTGGATGTGCCCGCTTCAGCACAAAAAGATCTAAACAGTTACTACGAACTCTATGAAGAGCTTGCTCGCAGCGAGGAGAATCTTCGTGCGCGCTTCAGCGATGAAACCCGGTCAGTTGCCGTCGTTGGCAATTCCGCCTGTGAAATTGGCAGGGGACAGGGAAAAAGGATCGATTCCTACGCGGATGTCGTTCGCTTCAATCGATTTAATACCGACCCGCCCTACAACATCGACTACGGAAGTAAGGTCACGGCTATCGTGCGGCAATCTGGCGGGCGGGCCGATTTTGAACTGCAGAATCAGAATTCGCCGTCACTGATCATCGTTTCGTCAGCGAGCATCCTCTATCGAGGACGGATTTGGCGAGCAGCCAAGCGGCTACGCGATGAAGGCCATACGCTCTGCGTGTTTCCGCAGCCTTTCCATACCAAGTTGTCGCGCGTGCTGGGCGGAAGTCCAAGCTCCGGCATTTCATTCATTTATCTTCTGAAACAACTCCGCGTCAATATTCGACGAGACGACTTTTTTGGATTTTCGTTCACTGATCAAATCGGCCTGAACCACAGTTCCGCGCACTATTTCGAGCATGCCAAACCGTCAGTTGGGCATATGTGGGAGAAGGAGCGAGACCTTTTCGATAGCTTTTTCGGGAACGGGACCGAACTTAACGAAATTCCAGTCGAAATTCCAGATTGAGCACGAGTCGCTTCCCAATATCTGCCGCCGACTTTCTTCGCGCATCGCGTCTTTAAGCCAGACGACATGTGCAAGCCGACGACGTTCTTCAAGCGAAGTCTCAAGCTTTGGCTTGGAGGCGCTGGGAACTGATAACGAGTTTCAGATGTATCGCCCCCCGCATGGCCAAAACCCAAGGCTGGCAGCGTTACACCTGGGTCGCAATGGATACCCCATTGCGACCGGGATCAATGAGCGTGCTGATGCAGGCTCGCTGGAGTCATCGGCATCATGTTGGTGTTCAGGTGGTACATCACCCAGACCGAGCCGGTGAGTGTGATCACCACTAGTGTTAGCGTGAAGATCAGGGCCAGAATCGTCCACCCGCCTTCGGACTTCGTGTTCATGTGCAGGAAATAGACCATGTGCACTACGATCTGCATGACGGCAAATCCCATGATGACAAGGCCGGTGAGACGGTCATTGCCAAGGACGTCGCCCATCACCAGCCAGAACGGGATCGCCGTCAGAATGATGGAGAGCACGAAGCCTGTGACGTAGCCTTTGAAGGAGCCGTGACCGCTCTGGTCGCCGTGACCCTTCACATCTTCTTCGTGATCAGCCACATGCGCAGACTGGCTGGCGGCGCTCATTGCAGCACTCCCATGAGGTAGACGAAGGTGAAGACGCCGATCCAGATCACGTCGAGAAAGTGCCAGAACATCGACAGGCATTGCAGGCGACGCTGGTTCTCAGGGATCAGACCCTTCTTTTCAGTTTGGACCATCAGCACGATGAGCCAGACCAGACCAAGCGTCACATGCAGACCGTGCGTGCCTACCAACGTGAAAAACGACGACAGGAAGGCGCTGCGCTGCGGCCCGGCTCCTTCATGGATGAGGTGCGCGAACTCGTAGAGTTCGAGCCCGATGAATGCGAGGCCGAACAGCCCGGTCACACCGAGCCAGAGTTGCATCCGTGCCTGCTTGCCATTGGCCATCTCCAGCATAGCGAAGCCATAGGTGATCGAAGAGAACAGCAGCATCGAGGTGTTCAAGGCTACCAGCGGCAGGTCGAACAGATCCTTCGGAGACGGCCCCGCAGCGTAGTTTCGCCCGAGCACAGCGTAGGTGGCAAATAGGGCCGCGAAGATGAGACAATCGCTCATCAGATAGATCCAGAAGCCGAGCATCGTGCCGCCTTCGGGATGGTGATCTTCCTCCATATAGAAGGAGGGAGCCTCGCCGTCCTTGGCGAGGGTGAGGGAGTGCGACGCCATGGTTCTCAGACCCGCCTCTCGAGCAACCGAGTCCGTGCAGCCTCGGTGCCGACGACGGTGTCGGCAGGGATGTGGAAGTCGCGGTTGTAGTTGAACGTATGCCCGATGGTCACCACGGCCATGGCGATAAAGGTCAGAGCCGCGAGCCACCAGATGTACCAGATCATGCCAAACGAGAAGCCGATGCTGAGGATACCCAGGATCATGCCCGTTCCGGTATTCTTCGGCATGTGAATTGGGCGAAAATCCTTCAGCGGCCGCGCGTAGCCGCGGCGCTTCATGTCCGACCACGCGTCATGGTCGTGAATCACCGGCGTGAAGGCGAAGTTGTAGTCCGGTGGCGGCGACGAGGTCGACCATTCGAGGGTCCGGCCGCCCCACGGATCGCCAGTGACGTCACGCAGTTCTTCGCGCCGCATGAAACTGACGACAAGCTGGATGATGAAGGCCAAGATGCCGAGCGCTATGAGCACCGCACCGAAAGCGGCGATGATGAACCAGATCTGCAGGGACGGATCGTCGAAATGCTGCACGCGGCGGGTCACGCCCATCAGGCCTAGCACATAAAGCGGCATGAACGCGAAGTAGAAGCCAACCAGCCAGAACCAGAACGACATTTTCCCCCAGAACGGATCGAGCTGATAGCCGAATGCCTTGGGAAACCAGTAGGTGATGCCGGCCAGCATCCCGAACAGCACGCCGCCGATGATGACGTTGTGGAAGTGAGCGATGAGGAATAGGCTGTTGTGGAGCACGAAGTCGGCCGGGGGCACGGCAAGCAGAACGCCTGTCATACCGCCGATGGTGAATGTCACCATGAAGCCGATGGCCCAGAGCATCGGCACGTCGAATCGGATCCGGCCCTTGTACATCGTGAACAGCCAGTTGAAGAGCTTTGCCCCCGTCGGAATCGATATTATCATCGTCGTGATGCCGAAGAACGAATTTACCGAGGCACCCGAGCCCATCGTGAAAAAGTGGTGCAGCCAGACGAGATAGGACAGGATCGTGATGACGACGGTGGCGTAGACCATTGAGGCGTAGCCAAAGAGACGCTTGCCGGAGAAGGTCGAGACGATCTCGGAGAACACGCCAAAAGCCGGCAGGATCAGGATGTAGACCTCTGGGTGACCCCAGATCCAGATGAGGTTCACGTACATCATCGGATTGCCGCCTAGGTCGTTCGAGAAGAAATGCGTACCCACGTAACGGTCGAGGGAGAGCAGCGCGAGAACGGCTGTGAGGATCGGGAAGGCGGCGACGATGAGGATGTTCGTGCAGAGCGATGTCCAAGTGAAGATCGGCATCTTCATCATCGTCATGCCGGGCGCACGCATCTTCACGATGGTGGCGATGAGATTGATGCCCGATAGGAGCGTCCCGATACCGGCAATCTGTAGGCCCCAGATATAATAGTCGACGCCGACGCCCGGACTGCCCGCGGGGCCGGAGAGCGGCGGATAGGCGAGCCAACCGGTCCGCGCGAACTCGCCGACGAAAAGCGAAGCCATGATCGTCACGGCACCGCTTACGGTCATCCAGAAACTGAAGTTGTTAAGGAACGGGAACGCCACGTCACGCGCGCCGATCTGCAGCGGCACGACGAAGTTCATCAGGCCGGTGACCAGGGGCATGGCCACGAAGAAAATCATAATCACGCCATGGGCAGTGAAGATCTGGTCGTAATGGTGTGGAGGAAGGTAGCCCTCGTTGGCTCCGAAGGCGATGGCCTGCTGCGAGCGCATGAGGAGTGCGTCGGAGAATCCGCGCAACAGCATTACAAGAGCCAGCACCACATACATGATGCCGATCTTCTTGTGATCGACGGATGTGAACCAGTCGCGCCACAGCGGGCCCCACCAGCGCATGTAGGTGATGAGTCCGAGCACAGCTACGCCACCGATGGCGACGCCGATGAAGGTCACGAGTAGGATCGGCTCGTGATATGGGATGGCTTCGAGAGTCAGGCGCCCGAAAAGGAGCTTCTGAAGATCGAGATTGGCAAACATGGGATCGCTTCGTTCCCGGTTTTCGGCGAGAGGATGGAGGCACCGATCGTCGCGATGCTCGTCCCTTGCGGGTTTAAACTAGTGATGCCGTTGCTCGAACGCGCCTCTCCCGAAGGCCGCGCGTCATTGCGTCGGCCTAGCGGTTCAACTGCGCTGGGGCGGGATCATCGTGTTTCATGCCCGGCATGGAATGGTCGTGGTGCTCGTGTCCGCCATTAGGCGCCTTGGCAGGATCGACCTCCTGCGTGCGCGGCTTCTTCTCGGAGGCGGGGAAGGTCGCTCCCTGTGCCTCCTCGCCGCGCTCGGCATGGCGATTGTCGTAGCGGAGCCGCTCATGGTTGGCGTGGCTCTCTTTGCCGGCGCCCCCCTTGGAATCGATGCTCATCATCTCACCCATGCACATCTTTCCCTCCACGACGCACATGTTGAGAATGGCCTGAAAGAGGCCAGGGGCGACCGACGAGTAGTAAGTTACCGGCTCACGCTCGCTCGGCTTTTCGAGAGCGATGTAGTTATCGCGAGACAGTTCCTTGCCTTCGGCCCTTACTTTGGCGACCCATTGATCGAACCCATCCCTGGCCAGCCCATGGAACTTGAAGTTCATCCGAGAAAATCCCTCGCCGCTGTAGTTGGCCGAGAAACCTTCGTAGATGCCCTCCTTGTTGATGACGGCGTGCAACTTCGTCTCCATGCCGGCCATGGCATAGATCTGCCCCGCCAGAGCCGGAATGAAGAAGGAATTCATCATCGAGGCCGACGTGATCTTGAAATTGATCGGCACATCGATGGGTGCTGCCAACTCGTTTACCGATGCGATGCCCAACTCTGGATAGAAGAACAGCCACTTCCAATCGAGGGCGACTACTTCCACCGTGAGCGGCTTCACGTCAGCGGGAAGCGGCCGAGAAGCATCGATGCGACTCAGGGGGCGATAGGGATCGAGCGTATGGGTGCTGATCCAGGTCAACGCGCCGAGAGCGATGATGATCACGAGGGGCGCCGACCAGATCAGCACCTCGAGTTGCGTCGAGTGATGCCAATCCGGATCGTACTCGGCCTCGGTGTTCGACTGACGATAGCGCCATGCGAAGAAGAGGGTGAACGCGATCACTGGTAGGATGATCAGCAGCATCAGCCCTGTCGAGGCAATGATCAGGTCACGCTGCCTCGTGGCGATATCGCCAGCTGGTTGCATGACGACCATGTTGCAGCCCGGCAGTAGAGCAGCAATGGGCAGTAACGCGAGAGCGCGCAAGGATCTGGATGACATCCGACCGGCTGCAGTGAGGACGTCCGGTGACGGAACGTCGAGGAGGAGGATCTGGTTGACGAGAAGCGATGCTTCGTAGCGGATCGATTGAGGCGACGGGCGTTCGATACGTGTTTCTCCTGCACAGCGCAAAGCCATACTGACAAGTGCGTCCCGCTTCACTCAGTCGGGCGTCGAGAGCATAGCTGTCTTATCCTGCGAGAGGCAGTAAGCAGGAATTCGCCGCGCTAGCGTTATATGCCACAGATGATCGCGAGTCGCGTCGATGCACCGCTTTGCCGCAGCGCAGCAATGCTACATAATAGGAACACAGGGGCTCGCCAAGTGTGGCGTGTCCTCCCACCCACCCAGCAGCGAATGGCCGTTCCATGAGCCAAGATTACGCGTTGCAGACCCCGCCCCACTTGAGTTCGGGCGCTCGTGCAGGCGCTACTGAACCTGAGGTCGCACCCGGCGATATCGCCGTCGGCGTGTTGATCGGCCGGACATCGGAGTTCTTCGATTTTTTCGTCTTCGGGATCGCCTCGGTGCTGATCTTTCCGAAGGTCTTCTTCCCCTTCGTGTCTCCGCTCGACGGCACACTTTACGCGTTCGCTCTCTTTGCCCTCGCCTTCGTGGCAAGGCCTATCGGATCCGTGATTTTCATGGAGATCGACCGGAGGCACGGACGAGGGGTCAAACTAACGGTCGCTCTGTTCCTTCTCGGCAGCTCGACAGTGTCGATCGCCTTTCTGCCAACCTATCACAGCATCGGTATGGCATCGATCTGGTTGCTCGCCGCATTTCGAATAGGTCAGGGCCTTGCGCTCGGCGGTGCATGGGACGGTCTCGCGTCGCTTCTGTCGATCAAAGCTCCGAGCAACCGCAAGGGCTGGTACGCGATGATCCCTCAGTTGGGGGCGCCTATTGGGTTCGGCTTGGCCAGTGCCCTGTTCTCATTCTTTCTTGCCAACCTATCGATGGACGACTTTCTGGATTGGGGCTGGCGCTATCCTTTCTACGTGGCCTTTGCGGTAAACGTGGTCGCTCTCTTCGCTCGGCTGCGACTCGTCGCCACGGAGGAGTTCACTCAGCTTCTCGAGACCCGCGAACTCGCTCCGACCCCAGTATGGGAAATGATTCGCACGCAGGGTCGCACCGTACTCATCGGCGCCTTCGTCCCACTGGCTAGCTTTGCTCTGTTCCACCTCGTGAGCATCTTCCCGATCAGCTGGATAACCCTGTTCACGAAGCGTTCGGCCGGTGAATTTCTGCTGGTGCAGTTCGTGGGGTCCATCGTTTTCGCCGGCGCTATCGTGATCTCGGGAATCGTCGCCGATCAGGTTGGCCGCCGCCGCTTGGTAGGCATCGCCGCGAGTCTCATCGGCGCGTTCAGCCTAGCTAGCATCTTGGCACCATTGTTGTTCGGCGATAGTGAGACAGGACAGACGATCTATGTCCTCGTTGGTTTTGGTCTGCTCGGTCTCTCCTACGGTCAGACCTCCGGCTCGGTGACCGAGTACCTGAGCACGCGCTACCGTTATACTGGTGCAGCTCTAACCTCCGACCTCGCTTGGCTGATCGGTGCCGGTTTCGCGCCGCTGGTGGCGCTCAGCCTGTCGAGCCGCTTTGGGCTGGCCTGGGTCGGAGTCTACCTTCTTTCTGGAGCCATTGCGACACTAGGCGCTCTCGCAATCAATAGGAAGGTTGCTACCGTCTGAAGTCTGTCGATGGTGTTGTATGGGAAAAGGTCCCGATGGATTCCATGCAGACCTTTTCCCATTATCCACGGCACGGATCAGGATTTAGAGCCTGTCCGATAATGTCCGGCAGGGGTTGAGTGGCCGGGATGGCAGTGATTCCAGAAGGGTGCTGAAGCCTGATCTGGAAGTGCCATGTGGACCCCGACCACCCGCCGGCAGCATAGCCGTGCGAGCCTGCGCTACGAAACCGACCTGACAGATGCGGAATGGGCGGTGATCGCGCCACTGATGCCGGAGCCGGCCCCTTGCGGTCGTCCGCCCGTCTGGACGATGCGCGAGATCTGGAACGCGATCTTCTACGTGCTGCGGGGCGGCATCGCCTGGCGGCTGATCCCGAAGGATCTTCCTCCGCGTAGCACCACGTTCGACTACTTCGCGCGCTGGCGCGACGATGGGCTGTTCGGCCGGATCAACCACACGCTCGTCATGGCCGACCGCGAGCGGGTCGGTCGAAGCGCTTCACCCACCGCCGCGGTGCTCGATAGCCAGAGCGTCAAGACCACCGAGAGTGGCGGCCCGCGCGGCTACGACGCTGGCAAGAAGATCGAGGGCCGCAAGCGCCAGACCCTGGCCGATACAGACGGCCGCGCCCTCGTTCTCGATCTGCAGGCCGCCGACGTGCAGGATCGCGATGGGGCTGGACCGCAGGGGAATCGCATTTGAGGATTTGATGTAGCGCCGGTTTGGGAATTGGGCTTCTGCGAGGCTTTTGGAGGGCATCGCATGCGGAGCCTGATCACGA
>NZ_JBHTND010000030.1:0-50643 GCF_042679825.1 Methylobacterium marchantiae
CCGTCAGATCAAACCGAGCCATCGGCACCTCCATCCAGAGGGGAAACCCGGTGATCCTCGTCCTGATCCAAATCCCATTATGAGTTCACGACCTAGGGTACTGTCTAGCCAACGTCGGCATCGCGCAATGCGCGATTGAGAGAGCAAGAGCTGAGCGAAGCATCCCCGTCAAAAGCGATCTCGCTTTTCAATGGAGCGCAGGGGCCTCGATCGGCCGAACATATGGGGTAACCTGAAGCGGGGACGTCGCGATGTGAGAATGGAACGCGATGGTCACAGCGATCACTCATCCGATATCAGCACGCGAGCACGGCATGGGAAAGCCGAAGGCCACTGCTTTGATCTGCACGTACAACCAACGGCAAAGTTCTACCTACCATACTTTGCGGCGCATGATGGTGAACGGGTGGCAGAGACGGCATGGTCCTTGGAAAAACACCGACAAACTCTGCTTGCAGCATAGCCCAAACGGGTGGACCATCGAGCGATATGGGGCATCGGAACGGCGAACACCCGCAGCATTTGAGCGAATGATCGCTAAAACACGGAATTTTCTTCGATAACATCTTGCGAGATGCGAAAACTCAGCTTAGACCTGAGTAGAACTTCAACCTAACCGAACGATGGTCGACATATCATGAGTGAATCCGATAGCGAGGCAGCACGCCTCATCACCTTGGCGGCCGATATCGTTTCGGCCTATGTCAGCAATAATCACGTGCAAAGCGCCGAACTGCCCAAGCTTCTGAGCGATGTGCACGAGGCTATACGCTCGGTAAGCACGAGCAGTGCCCCGGCTGTTGAGACCGGGCCGCCGAAAGCAACGGCTCAGGAAATTCGCCGCTCAGTAACGCCCGACTACTTGGTCAGTTTCGAAGACGGCAAGCAATACAAAACGCTGCGTCGTCACCTTACCCTGCGCGGTCTGACCCCGGAGCAATATCGAGCCAAGTGGGGGCTGCAGCCGGATTACCCAATGACGTCGGCTGCCTATTCCGAGCAGCGTTCGGAACTGGCTCGGGCACTTGGTCTCGGTCAGCAGCGCCGCAAAACCGCATCCAAGGCGGCTCCGGAAGAAGTGGTCAGCGAGCCGGTAGAAGAGGCTGTCGTCGCTGCGGTCGAAAAGAAGCGCCGGGGTCCTCGGAAAAAGCAGGCAGCTTGAGGCTGTTTTCAGCTGCATTAAACTCTACCTCATTTCATTTTGCTCATTCCTTGACGCAGAGATCCACCTTCGACAGCATTGTCGTAGGTGGATCTCTGTGTGTTTTTAAGCCGCCTCCATCGATGAGGCGTCTTGGGGGTTGGGGCAACCCCGATAGGATGTGAATGATCGGGCAACTGGTTGTCGACTTGAAAAAGTCAGCCTGCTAGAGGGTACGCGGCGTCACGACTCCGTAGCTCAGCTGGATAGAGCAGCCGCCTTCTAAGCGGCAGGTCCCTGGTTCGAGCCCAGGCGGGGTCGCCATCCTAACTCTCTGAAAACCTAGATGATTTCCCCCGGGGGCGCCTTCATGGGGCACCCCCGGGCGAAGCCATTTGCACGACAGGTCCCACCAAAAGCACACGCTTGGCGCCGGGCCGTCACACGCACCATCACACGCAATCCCACCGAACCACCCAGCCGCGCGGACCTCCTGGTCCCGGGCGCAGGAGACCCATGGCCGAACGCGATCCATTCCCAGCCGGCAACGACACGGTCCTCCACAAGGGCCCCTGCACCTCACCCTCATGTTCCTCCAGCGACGGGATGGCGACCTATGCCGATGGCCACACGCACTGCTTCGTCTGCTCACACCGAACTCCGGCGACTGATGCTGGTGGCGCGGTGGGCCGTGAGGCAGTTCCTAACGCGGGCCGAGTGGGACGAACTGTGCCCTCCGACCTCCTCAAGTCCGACCAAGGGGCCTTCGACAGGCTCACGAAGCGGGGCCTAGAGTCCGCCACCCTCCGCCGCTTCGGGTACTTCCAGGCCGGCTTCAAGGGGGAGAAGGTCCACGTCGCCCCGTACTTCGACATGGATGGGGAGCCCGCCGGGCAGAAGCTCCGTTCCGCCTCCAAGGACTTCATGGTCCTCAAGGCCCACGACAACGCCCCGTCCATCGGCGACTGCCAGCTCTTCGGGCGGCACGTCTTCGGGGACCGCTTCGACCGCAAGGTGGTGGTGACGGAGGGCGAGATCGACGCCATGTCCGTGGCCCAGGCGGACGACTTCAAGTACGCGGTGGTCTCCGTCCCGACCGGCGCGAAGGGAGCCGCCAAGGCCCTCAAGGCCAACTACCTCTGGCTCGACCGTTTCCAGGAGATCATCCTCTGGTTCGATAACGACGAGCCCGGGCAGGCCGCCGTCGAGGAGTGCGCCAAGCTCTTCAAGGTCGGCAAGGTGCGGGTAGCCAAGGGGCCTGAGGGCACCAAGGACGCCTCGGATTTGCTCCAGGCTGGGCGGCCCGGAGACATCACCACGACCATCTACACCGCGACCTCGTGGCGGCCCTCGGGCGTGAAGAACGCAGCGGACCTAGGGTCGGACGTAACGGCCCCGAAGGAGGACCAGGCCAATAGCTGGGCCTACGACTGGCCGTGGGCTCCGGTCCAGGAAATCCTCGGGCCCATCAAGCCCGGCCAAGTGGTCTACCACGTAGCCGGAACCGGCATCGGGAAGTCCGCCGGCCTCGCCGAGATCGCCTACGATTTGGTGATGAAGCAGGAGGCCCGCATCGCGTGGATGGGCTTCGAGGATAGCCGGCGGGATAGCCAGCTCCGCCTCCTCACCGTCCACACCAGCAAGCGCCTAGACCTGGACCAGGACCCTGACGAAGACATGCTGCGCTACCACGGGGAGGTCTTCGGTACGCGCCGCGTCGAGCTGTTTGACCCGGAGTCCGCCGAGTGGACCGTTGACGCCATCCTCGGATACGTCCGGTACTGCGCCAAGGCCCTCGACTGCCAGGTCATCTTCATTGACCCGTTGAGCTTCATCGTAGCGGGCCTCGACGCCTCCGTGGATGAACGCCGCGCCCTAGACCGCGTGTCGATGGACCTCGCCGCTATCGCCAAGCAGCTCCAAGTCCACCTCCAGGTCTCCCACCACCTGACCCGGCCCGATGGCGTCTCCCACGAGGAGGGCGCCCCGACCTCCCTTAAGCAGGTTCGTGGGTCGGGCGGCATCGCCAACTTTGCGTCCACCGTCATTGGCCACGAGCGCAACCAGCAAGCCGAGGGCGAGGCGCAGCTCATCACTCAGCTCCGATCCCTGAAGAACCGCCCCCGCTCCCGCACGGGGCCGATGGTGGCTCTCAAATACAACCTCGACACCGGCCGCCTCAAGATCACCCACGAGCCATTCCCCGGACCCAACAAGGGCGGGAGTGACAAGGGAGGCCGGGGCACCTTCCCGCCAGCCAACGAGTATTGACCCCCTCATGTCGTCCAACGACCCTCTGGCCCTGGCCACCACCATCGACAAGCTCAAGGCCACCGTGGCCAAGCTCAATGCCGATGCAGAGCTAGCGGCCATCCGCCACCAGATGGCACAGGCGTTCACCGGGATGCAGATCAAGGCCTACGCGGCACTGCTCAACTACGGCATCAACCACCAGGAACTCCCGGCCTACAAGGACCCGGACGGCCTCCTCGACAAGGCACGCACCTTCCCCCTTCGCCAGGGGCAGGAACTCTACTTCGAGTACATGCGCCGGGTCGAGCACGAGATCGCCGCCGCCATCCGCCGCAAATCCTTCTCCCTCGTAGTCCACTGAAAGGACCGCCACCATGGCCGCCAACCCTCCGGCACCGCCGGCTGGACAGCTTCGCGTTGTCCGCATCCACAAGACCGTCACCGAGTCCTACGTCACCGCCGCCAGCCCCGCCCTCGCCCTGGCCGCTGCACGCCTCCTGAAGAACTCCGACTGGAACCGCCGACCCGTGCTCCCGGGTGGTGGCGCGGACGCCTTCGAGTTCGTTGTGAGCCAGTCCGATGGCCTGTGAGAAGCCCACCGCCGCCCAGCTCCGTGAGGTCTGGCAGGAGGAGCTAGACGGCTGGGAACAGGTCCACGAGGAGGCCGACCCGGGCTACCGTCACGGCTGTTACATGCTCACCGTGTTTCACCGCCAGGCGGATAACACCTTCTGGGCCGCATCCTACACGGTCTCCGGCGACGGAGAGGAGAATGGCCTACGCGAGGGCGATGCCACGGTGCGCCAGGTCTGGCCCCATCAGGTCACCACCACCGCCTACCTCTCGAAGCCTCCGGCCGCCTGATGGCAACCGCCGCTCTGGCAACCCGATGGAACCCGGAAGAAGAGGAGTGGGACCCGACCCCGTACCTGCAAGCCGGCCGCTCGGGCAAAGGGCGGCGGCTCATCTGGGATACCGAAGGCAACGGCCTCCTGAAAGAGCAAGGGACCCCCGGGACCCCTGCGTACAAGAGGGAGGGTGATACGGTCTGGTGCCACGCCGCCGTGGATATCGACACCGAGGAGGAGTTCTACTTCGGCTGTGATCTCGGGCCCGATAGCATCAAGGAAGGCCTGGCGTTCATCGCCGAGGCGGACCTCGTGCTCGCCCACTACGGCATCGGCTACGATTACCCCTACATCGAGAAGGTCTACCCCGGCTGGGTCCGCCCGAAGAAGGCGTGGGATACCCAGGTCATCGCCAAGGTCATCTGGCCCTACGACACCCTCATTGGCCCGGACCTCTCCCGCATCAAGGCCGGCACCATGCCCGGCAAGTACCTGAAGTCCCAGTCCCTCGCGGCCTGGGGCTACCGCACAGGCACGCACAAGGGCGACTACACGGGCGGCTTCGACGCCTGGCTCCCATCCATGTCGGTCTACCTCATGGGCGACATCAGGGGCACCTTGGCCCTGTGGCGGCTCATGGAGAAGCGCCTCGGCTGGACGGCGGAGAACCGTGCGCTCGCCATCAAGGAAGCCGCCCTCGACCTTCCGAAGACCCACGACCTCATCTGGCCCGAGCTGACGCTTGAGGTCGAGAACGAGGTCCAGCGGATCATCTTCGAGCAGGAGCAGGACGGCGTCCGCTTCGACCGCGACAAGGCCATGCTCCTGGTGGCCGAGCTGAAGAACCAGAAGGTCCGCATCGAGCGGGAGCTGGTCAAGGCGTTCGGCTCCTGGTGGCAACCGCTCTGTGACCCGGAGGAGGGCGAGGAGATCGGGGCCACCATGAACCGGGCTCTCCCGCAATACCCCGACGTCACCATCCCCCGCGTCTCCGAGAAGACCGGCAAGGCCCTGAAGCCCTACGTCGGCCCTCCCATGGAGGAGCGCGTCAAAGGCGACCGCCACGTCCCCGTCGAGTGGACCACCTTCAACCCGGGGTCACGGGATCACCTCGGGATGCGGCTCCAGGACGTCTACGGCTGGAAGCCCAAGAAGTTCGGCAAGGACGGCAAGCCTTCGGTCGATGAAGGCACCCTTGAGGAGATACCCAACGCAGTCCTCCCGGACGAGATGCGGCGGCTCATCCTCGACTACTTCGTGGTCTCCAAGACTTTAGGCACCCTCGATAAGGGGCAGAAGTCCTGGCTCAATATGTGCTCCAAGGATGGTCGCATTCACGGACGCATGGATACCTGCGGCGCAGTCACCCGGAGGGGGACGCACAGCAGTCCCAACCTCTCGGGCACACCAAGTGTGCGCAAAGCGAAAGTGAAGCAGGCAGATGGCACAGTTAGGGAGGAAGTCGTTCGCGGCCTACCAGGTCGATATGGCTGGGAATGTCGTGAACTATACGTCGCTGACGTCGGATGGGAGCAAACAGGCGTTGACGCCTCCGCTCTCGAACTCATCGACCTCGGGCACTACCTCGTGCCACTCGATGATGGAGCCTTCCGAGATCGCGTGTGCGACCCTTCGCGCGATCCTCACACGGAGCACGCCGAACTCACCGGCATGAGCCGAGCCAACACGAAGACCGCCACCTACCTCTACGTCTACGGCGGGTCGGCCTTCAAGCTCTCCCTCGACCCGAACATGATCGTCCTTCCCTCGGAAGTCCCGGAGCTGCTCTCCTACAAGGGCCTCTCATTCCTCCTCAAGAACCTGGAGAAGAGGTTCGATGCGGAGTTCGTCGCCAAGCTGGACGACATGCAGAAGGCCCGCATCTCCAAGGCCCGCCAGATTATCGTGGCCTTCGAGGCGGGCATTACGGGCATCGCCAAGCTGAAGAAGGATGTCGAAGGGGCAGGGGCCCGAGGTTGGCTCAAGGCCATGGACGGTTCCAAGGTCCACGTCCGCAAGGCCTACGCCTCGCTCAACTCCCTCCTCCAGTCGGCCGGCGCCATCTCCTGCAAGCTCTGGATGATGCTGCTCCACCGCAAGCTCGCCCAGCACGGCCTCCGCAAGGGGGTGGACTTCAAGCAGGTGCTCTGGGTCCACGACGAACTCCAGTTCACCCACCGCCCGGGGCTTGGCCCCCTCATCAGACAGCTCGCGGACGAAGCCCTCAAAGAGGCCGGTGTGATGCTGGGCCTCAGAGGAGAATACCGCAGTGACGGAAAGACCGGCGCCAACTGGGCCCAATGCCACTGAACTAGTCGAGAGGCTGGCGCAAGCCATCAACCTGTTCCGAAACGAGCCGGCCCTTAGGGGCCTTGGAGAGCTTCGCAAATCCCCGGGGTTCACCGCTCTAGTGGATGCCTGGTCGGAGGCCCACGATTTCCACCTTGGGGGCTGGGCCTATCACCCCGACATGCGAAAACGGTGGGGCCTGCAATCTATGCCAGAGCCTCTTCTGGACGCCTGGGCCCTCGGCCATGTCGAGCACTAGGTCCCGCCTCAAGGTCGGCCAGGGGTACTTCGGGCCCCTCCCGGACGACATCTGGGCCCTCCTCAACCTAGTCCAGGACTACCCCCTAGCAGTCTCTTCCAACCTGGCCCGCGAGGCGGCCGGCACTGTGGCGCTCGCTGCGTCCATGGGCTGGATTTCCTGTGTGGACCCGGACGGCAAGGGCTTCTCCCGCCGCTGGCGGATCACCCCCGAGGGCGCCTTCGCGTCCCGCAACCGAGAGCATGGAACATGAGCGAGATCATCACGACGGTGCAGGAGAACCCCTGGACCTGTCTCTTCATCACGTGGCTCCTGGCCATCGTGCTCCACGCCTTCGGGTATGCCTTCCGTTCGGTGGTCCGCTGATGCGTGCAATCATCACGGCCCTCGGGGTCTCCGCACCATTCGCCTTGGGCTTCCTCGCGGTCATCTGGCTGCTCGGCACCCAGCCGGCATCAGGCCTGGTCCACTGCAGCATGACGCCCGACGCTGGGTGGTACTGCCGGTGATCGCCCTCGACTTCGCCCTCGTGGGCCTCGCCTACATCTGCATCTGGAGTGCCTGGTAACCATGGCCCATGAGCTCGACTACACCTCCGGCATCCCCCTCTCCAGCAGCAAGGGCGCCTCACTGAGCGAGAGCAGGCGCCTGGAAGCCCAGCTCGACCGCTTCACCACCGACCGCGACATGGCCGACAAGCGCCTCCTCGCCATCGCCCGGACCAACTTCGAGCTGGCCTTCATGGCGCTCAACAAGGCCATCGTGAAGGGGGAGGGATGAAGACCCACCTCCTCATCGACGGGGACGTGATCGCCTTCTCCTCCGCCGCCGCCGCCCAGATGGTGGTCCACGACCGTGAGAGCGGTTGGATGACCCATCAGGCCAACGCCACGGTAGGCGAGGCCATCGTAGAGAACGCCCTCTGGACCCTGAAGATGGGGCTCAAGGCCGACTCCTTCGAGGTCATCATCACGGACCCCGAGGACAACTGGCGCCGGTCGGTGGACGACACCTACAAGCGCAACCGTACCGGCGAGCGGCCCATGCTCCTCGGCTACCTGAAGGACTACCTCCGGGAGAAGCACGGGGCGTACTTCTGGCCGGGCCTGGAGGCGGACGACGTGTTGTCCGTGAAGATGACTTGCCCAGGCAAGACCTGCGGCTCTCGTGCTTGTCGCCTGGGCCCTGGCTGCCCTGAGTGTGATGCTCCGAGTGTGCGGTTCATCTGCGTAGGACGCGACAAGGACTTCAAGACCATCCCCGGGCTGCACCACACCTGGAAGTCCGACGTGTCGTCCTCGGGGGTCTACCAGGTCCGTGAGGTTTCCCAGTGGGAGGCCGACCGCTTCCACATGATCCAAACCCTAGCGGGTGACGCGGTGGATGGCTTCGCCGGGTGCCCTGGGTTGGGCATGAAGCGGGCCGCCGAGGTCATCGACAACCCCGTCATCCTGGTCCCCGAGCGGGCCGTGAAGACCCGGGGCGTCAACAAGGGGGAGGAGACCGTCAAGTGGGTCTCCGAGCCAACCCGCGACTACTGGGCGGCCATCGTCTCCCAGTACCGCAAGGCAGGCAAGACGGAGGCTGATGCCCTCGTATCCGCCCGCCTCGCCCGGCTCCTGCGCCACGGGGAATACGACCCGGAGACCGAGGAGCTGACCCTGTGGACCCCCGAGAAACTCAGAGGAGTAGGCGCATGAGGTTCGGCGAGACCGATATCAAGTGGTCCCAGCGTGTCGCCCACTGGCGGGTCTGGTTCGCCTGGTACCCAGTGAAGCTCGCAGATGGGAGTTGGCTCTGGCTCGATTACGTCCAACGCAAGGACCGTTTCGACGGCGGTTACAAGGCATCCCGGTGGTGCTTCTGGAGTTACCGCTCCCTGTAGCCAGGGGGTCTTAGCAATGCCGCGACCAGCGGCTCATCAATAAACCAAGGGGATACCGCCACTATGCTCGACCTCAAAGTCATCAACATCTGGGCTGCACCGGGCGTAGGCAAGTCCACCACCGCCGCTGGTCTCTACTACCACATGAAGCAACTTGGATGCTCCGTCGAGCTGGTCACCGAGTTCGCCAAGGACCTCACCTGGGAACGTAACATGACGGGCCTGCAGAACCAGCTCGCCATCCTCGGAGAGCAGGATCACCGCCTCCGCCGGCTGGAGGGCAAGGTCGAGTTCGCCATCACCGACTCCCCGCTCCCCCTCGGCATCGCCTACCTGACGCCCGAGTACGACGAGATGGGCTTGGATGACGCCATCCTCAACGCCTACGGCCGCTACCGGAACTTCGACTACCTCCTGGCCCGAGTGAAGCCCTACCGTACCGAAGGCCGCAACCAGACGCAGCACGAGGCTCTCGTCCTCGACGCCACCGTGATGGACCTCTTCCGGGAGACCACCGACTGGGACGGCTCCGAGGCGGACTACGATAGCGCCGCCTTCTACTTCCCCGCCGACGAGTGGGCCGTGTCCCGCATCGCCTTGACCCTTCCCCTTCACGCCGACGCGGAGAAGTCCCTTGCAGCATAGCGAAAGCCCCTTCGAGCCCCAGGTTCATGGATGCGGTTGGTGCCGGGATGGCCGCAACCCCTGCTACCCCGAGACCCCGAGTTGTGGCCGCAACATCAGAGCCACACAGGCCGCCCAGAGCCGCGACCAGGAGCCTTTCACCCACGCCGCCCAGGAGTTCGCCGAGCTGGGCATGATGTCGGTGGCCATCCCGGAGCTGGGACCCACCGACCGCCGCTACAATGCCCAGGGTGTATACCTCTCCCCGGCGGAGGAGGAGCTGTTGCAACAGCAGGAGGCCATCTCCCTCTCCCAGCTCGACTTCGCCGTCATGGAGAACACCCTCACCGCCGAGGCCTTCGGGGCCCCTGTGGCCGACAACGTGAACCTCCCCGCCCACTACGCCCGCTTCAAGATCGAACCCATGAGGTTCTGCATCGAGAATGGCCTCAACCCCTTCCAGTTCAACATCGTCAAGTACACGTGCCGGGAGGATGCCAAGAACGGCCTGGAGGATATCCGCAAGGTGATCCGCTACGCCGAGGCGTGGCACGACTACAAGATGGGTGACCCCGATTGGTGGATGCCCCGCAACTCCCCGAACCGGAAGGTATTCACCCATGGCGCCACCAAGGCCGCATAATCACGCCGTCTCCTCGTCTCCCACCTCGGTGCCCTTCGGGGGCGGCGGGTGGCCCGAGGTGTCCGAAGACCTCGTGCTTCACATGGAGCGACTCTACCCGCCCGTCTGCTACAGCCCCAGCGCGGAGAGCCTGGAAGCCCACCTCATCTATTCAGGCTACGCCCGCCTCACGGAGGACCTCCGGGAAATCTTCGAGGAGCAGAAGGCCTCTGCCATCCAGCTCGACCCGGAAGGGGAGGTCCTCGGGGAATACTCCCCAGCCGCCCACCCCGCTTTTGCCGTGGCCTTCTAGCCATGTGCTTCGGCGGCGGCTCCAAGAGCACCAACAACGTCAACACCCCCGCCTACGCGGCGACACCCGAGGCCGGCGCCAAGGCGGTCATTGAGGAGCGCGTCACTGCGCCCTCCATCGGGCCCGCCGCTACGGGGCTCTCCGACCGGCCCACCCAGGCGGACTTCACGTCCACGCCCAGGGGCGGCGCCGGCCTCTCAGTCAAAGGAATGTGACCATGTGTTTTGGTGGCGGCGGCGATGATACGCCCGTAGCGGCTCCGGCCCCTGCACCTCCCCCTCCCGCCCCCTTGGCGGAAGAGACCGACCCGTCCGCAGTGCGCCGTACGGAAGACAAGGCCAACTACGGTACCACCACCCCGAGCCTGAGGGTGGACCGCTCGGCTACCTCGGGTGGCGCTGCAGCGGGCGGTAGCGGCCTGAGGATGTGACCTGATGCGCAGCCTCAAAGTTCTTATACATGCTGTGACTCTGGCGGTCTTGGGCTCAGTCTTAATTGCCGGTGTGCCTAGCCCCGTAGTTGCGTGGGGTACCGTCGTCGCGGGTATCCTTGCGGTGTGCTCCATAATCTCCGAAGTATTCATGGACGCCTTGGGGGAATAATGGGCCAAGACCTCGACCAGCCCCGCGAAGAGGCCGGTCCCGAGGAGCATGACGACGAGATGGAAGGCCGGGGGCAGTACACCCTCGGCGAGCCGGCGAAGGCCGTCTACGATGCGCTCACGACCAACCGCGAGTCCGTCAATGAGATGGGCCGCCGCATGGCCGAACTCACCATTCCCTCCGTCTTCCCGCCTCAGGGATACCGGGCCGGGGACGACCTTCCCGGCAACAACCAATCGGCCGGCGCCCAGTGCGTCAACACGCTGGCCTCCAAGCTCATGTTTATGGCGTTCCCCCCGGGGCAGCCCATCGCCAAGCTGGAGCCCGTCCTAGCGAACCTTCAAGAGAAGATCGACCAGGACCCGGACCTCTACGCCAACGTCCTCCTCGCCCTCTCCCAGCTGGAGATGGAGCACCGCCGCCGCTTCCAGAGCACCGCCCTGGAGACGACCTACACGGGGCACATGAAGCTCCTCCTGGTCGCCGGCAACTCCCTCTGGAAGCACCTCAGGCTCAACGCCCCGACCTTCCACCGGAGTGACACCTACGTCGTCTCCCGGGATCGCACCGGCCACCCGCACGTCACCATCCACCAGGAGAAGGTCCGCGTGGCCACCCTCCCGGAGGATATCCAAGACCTCATTTATCGGCAGACCCCGGACCTCCTCAAGCAGGAAGTCGAGTGGACCCGCGAGGTGGAGATACACTCCGTCTGCATGTTGGTGGTCGAAGGTGACGACAAGGACGACGACGACCGCCACTGGCTCTACTGGCAGGAATACGAAGGCCACCTCCTAGAAGGCACCGAGTTTGAGGCCGACTACGAGGATTGCCCGATGTGGCCCTCATGGCTCATCCCGGTCTACGGGGAGAATTGGGGTCGGTCATACTGTGAGGAGTACCGGGGCGACCTGTACTCAGTCGAGGTCAACGCCTCGGCCCTCAATGACGGCTCCGCCCTAGCAGCGTGGGCCCTCACCTTCGTCAAGCCCGGCGCACGGACCAGTATCAGGCAAGTCCAGAAGGCCAAGAACCTCGACATCCTTCCGGGCTCCGCAGAGGACGTTACCGTCTTCCGCTCCGATAAGACCGCCGACCTCAACTTCGTCCAGAACACCTTCAACATGGCGGCCCGAAGACTGGGTGCAGCCTTCCTCCTCGACAGTGCCACCAGGCGTGACGGGGAGCGGGTGACTGCGGAGGAGGTCACCAGGACTGGCCGTGAACTCGATATGGGCATGGGCGGTCTCTACACTCAGGTCTCCCAGAGCGACCAGCGCCGCATCATCATGCGGGCCATGCGGCTCCACGAGGTCGAGAACAAGAAGCTCCCGAAGCTGCCTAAGGGCGTGGTCGAGGTCAACGTGGTCACTGGCACCGATGCCATGGGCCGCTCCGGTGAAGCCGCCAACTTGGAAGAGTTCGCCGGCACCCTCTCCAAACTCTTCGGACCTCAAGGCGCCACTGCGCTCCTCAAGGCCGGCAACTTCGCAACCCGCCTCGCCGCCGCCAAGGGCATCAAGCCCGATGGCCTCGTCAAGACCGACCAGGAGCAGGGCGCCGAGCAGACCAAGGCCAAGCAAGAGGCCTTGCAGCAATCCCTCCTTGAGAAAGCCGCTGGCCCCGTGGCTGGCGCAGTCGCCGGCAACCTCGCTGGCGGAGCACCCCCACCCACCGAACCGGAGAACCCAGCCTGATGGCCGACGCCCCGACGACACCCCCCGCCGCCCCGAAGACGGGTATCTCTGCCATGACGGTCGAGGTGGATACCTCCGCCTTCACCACCGCCGATGGCGCGGGGAACACCAAGGAGCACGCCTCCGACGCCGAGGTCACCGAGTTCGATATTGGTGGCGGCGTTGGCCCGGAGGACGACCTGGAGCCCAAAGCGGCCAAGGCCGAGACCCCCGAAGACCCCGCCCCCGAGGAAGACGCCCCCGCCGATGAGCCGGCCGAGGGTGACCTCCCGGACTACGACCCGGCCAACGAGGAGGTCCAGAAGGCCTACGACGAGAAGTTCTTCACCAAGGAGGGCGTGGTCAATCTCGATGCCCTCTCCGGGGAGTTCTTCACGAACCTGGCCAAGGGCGAGGGCAAGCTCAACGAGGGCACCTATGGGTTCCTCAAGGCAACCCTGGGCCTCGACCAAGCGGCGGTGAAGGAAATCGAGCGGGGCCAGATGGCACTCCGTGAGGCGGCCGACACCCAGTTCTTCGCCAAGGTCGAGGGCGGCAAGGCCAACTACGAGGCTGCCATCAAGTGGGCGGTCGAGGGCGGCTACACCCCGGCCCAGCGTGCCGCCTACAACGAGGCCCAGGCCAAGGGCGGCGCTGCCTTCGAGGATGCCGTCGAGGCCCTCATGACCCGCGCCAAGAAGGGCGGAGCCGTCAAGGCCGCCGATACCAGCACCCGCCGTGGTCCGCCTCCGAGCCGGCGTCCGGGCGTTCCTTCGCGGGACGTCACGGGCACCGCACGGGCGGCCACGGGGGGCTCCTCGGGCGACCAGTTCGCCAACGCCGCCGAGCACACCACCGCATGGTCGGGTGCCCTGGAGGCAGTCAAGGAGGCGAAGCAGAGCGGCGACAAGGCGAAGCTCAGAGCAGCCGAGGCGGCACGGGATGCCGTCAGCAGGAAGGCCCGCAAGGGCTACAAGCAGGCCTGAGGGGAGGCATCGTGAGCTACAACGTACGCCAGTTCATCACCACCCTCCTGGCCGCCCTGGTGGCCCTCCTGGCCATCTGGAACATCGACGTCGGGTTCCTCAACGATCCGACCATCCAGACCATCGTGGTGATGGCCATCGGCTCCCTCGCGTCCTTCATCCCGAAGGCGCCTCAGCCCCGCCAACCCACCCTCTCGGAGGCCTACCATGTCGTCAACACGGCGAACGAAGCTCGGGAGCAGGCTCGCTTTGCTAGCGACACTCAGCCTGACCGGGTGCGGGACGACGACGGGTATCAGCGCCCCTAGTGCCCCCTCCTACAAGGAGGTCCTCTGCCAGACCATCCGGCCCATCCCCTGGTCCAAGCGGGATACCACCGCGACCATCGTGGCCGTGAAGGAACACAACGCCGTCTTCAAGGCCGAGGGCTGCGCCCCCGCCTCAACCCCCCGATAAAGAGAAGAGCCCCCCTATGAGTGTTTACACCGATGCACGCACCCGTCCCGGCGCCAAGACCGCTTCCGACTCCTCCGACCGTACGACCTTCCTCACCGAGTTCGGTGGCGTCGTCCTCCAGTCCTACGACGAGATCATGTCCTACGGTGACTTCCGCTGGGAGAAGAACATCACCCAGGGCAAGGCCGATACCTTCCCGGTGATTGGCCGCAAGCGTGATGCGGTCTCCCACGTCCCCGGCGAGATTATCCTCGGTGGCGTGATCGTCCATGACGAGGTGACCATCACCCTGGACGACTTCATCGTGGATAGCGTCTTCCTCGCCGAAATCGATGAGCTGATGCTCCACTACAATGTCATGGAGCCCTACGCGAAGCAGATCGGTCAGTCGCTCGGCTCGGTGACGGACAAGCGCATCGCCATCATGCACATCCTGGCCTCGCGTGGGACCAGCATCAACGTGGCTGGCGTGCCGGCTCCGGGTTACTACTTCGCGTCGGACCTGAAGACCAACCCGGCGAAGCTGGAGGAGGCCCACTTCGCGGCGAGCCTCTACATGAAGAACAACGACATGAGCGGTGATCCCGTGAAGTCGATGCTCCCGCACCAGCAAATCCTCCTGCTCGCCCGCTACACCGGCGTCGAGGCAGGCCCGGTCTCCACCGGCTCTGGCAACCGTTCGGCCGGCACCATCGGCGAGATCGGCGGTATCCAGCCCAAGGGCACCAACCACATCCCGAACACCAACATCACCACGGGCCTCACCAAGTACCGTGGCAACTTCTCGACCACCGTGGGCCACATCGGCTCCCGTATGGCAGTCGGCACGCTCAACCGCCGTGGTCTGAAGATGGTGATGAAGCCGCAGGATGACCGCCTCGGCACCCTGATCCTGGGCTCGATGCTCAACGGCCACGGTACGCTCCGCAACGAGTGCTCCGTCGAGCTGCGCACGGATGCCATCTCCGGCCGCGACCCCATCACCGTCTGATGGCGAACATCTACGCCACCGACCCGGAGTGGGCGCCGGGAAAGGCCACCACACCCTCAGACGTCGCCAAGTGCCCGCCGCCGCCCGGCCCGGTACTGCCGGTGCTCCGGGGCAACTGGGAGATGGCTACAGCAGCGCGGATGCGACTGGCCGCCCTCGACTCCATGATATCCAGCGTATGCACTGAGGACCGTGAGCCGGAACCTGAGATTTGTCTTCGGGTCCTGGCCGAGAGGATCAACCAGGAGCTTCACCGCATCCTGGACTTGATCGAACGCATCGAGTCCGGCCTCAAGGGCTAACCCACGGCACCACCACGAGGCCTCCCGGAGCAATCCGGGGGGTCTCCTTTCGCATGGGCCGACCGCCCGACCTATCCGTAAGGAGACCTCACGCACATGACCTCAGGCATCACCGATAGCGGGATGACCCGAACCATCCCCACCACGATCCTCCAAGCCGTGAACCAGATGCTCAAAGCCATCGGCCGGGCGGAGATCATGAGCTTGGCGAACGAGAACATGACGGAGGACGCCCAGTCCGCCCTCTCGATGCTCTCCGATACCTCCGTGGAGATGCAGAGCCGTGGGTGGCACTTCAACACCGACGAAGAGCTTCTCATCGAGCCCGACGAGCAGAGCCTCATACAGCTCCCCGCCAACACCATCTCGGCCGTCGTCAACCCCCGATCCTACCCGGCGGACGTCACCTGGCGCGGCCAGCAGCTCTACGACCGGGCAAACCACACCTACGTCTTCGACAAGCCCATCTACGTCAACCTCACCTCGGCGCTCCCCTTCGAGCAGCTCCCCCAGGCCGCCCGCTGGTACGTCATGGCGCTGGCTGGGAGGAAGTTCGCCGTAGGGAGGCTCCCCGAGAGCGCGACCTTCAAGTTCACCAAGGAGGTGGAGACCGACGCCTGGTCCGCCCTCCAGCAGTACGACCACGATAGCCGCTCCGCCACGCTCCCCGAGAGCAGCCCGCACTTTGCCAGCTTCAGGCGTGGCCAACGAAGGATCATCTAGTGGGCGCCAGCTCCAAACCCGTCCCGAACCTCATCCAGGGGGTCTCTCAACAGTCCGCCCAGCAGAGGCGGGACAGCCAGTGCGAGGCCCAGTTCGATTGCTTCAACTCACCCAAGGACGGCGCGGTGGCCCGGAATGGCGCCGAGCTGGTCAAGTTCTACCCGGGACAGGACCTCTCGGAGTGTTTTCCTTACGAGCTGATCCGTGGCCGTGAGGAGCACTACCTGGTCCTCGTGCGGGGCCCGGATAGGGGCGGTATGGGCGTCCTGGACCTCACCACCGGGGAGCCAGCCACGGTCACGACAGAAGGGGTGGGAAGTTACCTCACGGCTCCCGCGCCAGCAGAGTCCAACTTCTGCGCTCAGACGGTGGACGATTATACGTTCATCGCCAACAAATCCATCGTGCCAGGTCTAGCCGCCGCCCGGTCCACCACTAGGCCGCGTGAGGCTCTCATCTTTTTCAAGGCCGGCGCCTACAGCAGCACCTACGCCATCTCCGTCCTCTGGCAGGGTGTGACCTACCGTTGGCTCTACCAGACCCCCGACAACTCGACGGCGGCCAACGCCCCTTACATCGCCACCAACTTCCTGGCGTCCATCTTCTACCGGGCCATGACTGGGGTGCAGCCTGGTGGAACCCTCAACGGCGCGGTGGGCTCCATCGGCACGGGTGAGGCCGGGACAGGGGTAGTGGTCAAGGATAACTCCGATGGTGGGAGCACCAACCCGGATATCACCGACCTCGGGTTCTCCATGGCCATCAATGGCAACCTGTTGCGGCTCTGGCGGAACGACGGCCAGAACTTCACCATGGATACCTCCGACTCCGTGGGTGATACCTACCTCGTGAGTTTCAAGGATACCGTGCGGTCCTTCTCCGAGCTGCCCAAGGGCGGCTTTGAAGGCTTCCTCCTGAAGGTCAAAGCCAAACCGGGGCAGTCGGAAAACGCGGCGGACTACTGGGTGGAGTACGTCTCCAATACCGCCACCTCCGGCTTCTGGCAGGAGCGTGTTGCCCCTGACGTCCCGGTGCTCCTCGATGCCAGCACCATGCCGCACGCCTTGGTAAATCTCTCCCCGGGGGTCTTCGTGTTCCGGCCTCAGGTCTGGAGCAGCCGCATTGCCGGCGACGGGGTTGATAGCGCCAAGGACCCGGGCTTCGTGGGTAAGCCCATCAAGGACTTGTTCTTCCACAAGGGCAGGCTCGCCATCCTCACGGAGAGCACGGTCGATTTCTCGAAGGCCCGCAACGTCTTCTCCCATTTCCCCGACACGGTCCAGACGCTCCTAGCCGATGCCCCGATAGGCCTTACCCTCTCTGCCTCCGATACCATCGCCCTTCTGCGGCGACACGCCAAGGTGGATGAGAGCCTCTACCTCTGGGCCCAGGGCGCACAGTTCAAGATCAGCGCCGGGCAGAACCCCTTCAAACAGGATACCGTCGAGGCGGACGATAGCACGGCCTATGAGTTCGCCGAGCAATCCAACTTCGCCCGGGTCGGCACCACCTTATACTTCGCCACCGAGCCCAACGAGTTCGCCACCGTGCGTAACCTCGTGTTCTCCCAAGGCAAGGCGGCGGGGGATACCGACATCACCTCCCACATCTCCGAGTACATCCCGGCTGGTGTGCGGCGGTTGGCCCCGAGCGATACCGGGCAAGCCATCTTCGTGCGGACGGATGGAGCACCCAACCGGCTGTTCCTCTACAACTACCTGGTCCAGGATCGAACCGTGGTGCAGTCCGCGTGGAATACCTGGCGCTTCCCGGTGGAGAAGATCATCTGGGCCTCCGTCTACCGCATGGACCTCCTGATGTTGGTCCAAAGGCCAGACGGTGCCATGCTCCTGAAGGTGCCATTGAGTGCCCGCCTGGTGGATGACGAGCCCGGCGCCGAGTACCGTACCCGCATGGACCTCCGGGTACCAGACACCCAGTGTACGGTGACCTACGATGGTGCGGCCGAGGAGACCTCCATCAGCCCTCCTTACGCCATCCCGGCTGGAGACGAGCTGGATTTCATGGTCTCCAGCCGCACCACTACCGGGGCCTATGTGCGAGGCCGGGGGGCTACGATCCTCCGTCGATCCACTGCTGGACGTCTCGTGGTCAAAGGCGATTGGAGCACCACCCCCTTCTACCTCGGGCGGCGCATCAGGAGCGAACGTACGGAGAGCACCTTCTACCTCCGCTCCGAGGCCGGCGTGGTGCCAACTGACAGCATCACCATCAGGGAGTTCAACCTCCGCTACGCTGCCACCGGCTACACCCGGGTAGAGGTCGATATCGGGGCAGGAAGGCCCACCCGAAAGCACGAGACCCGTCACATCAAGGTGGGCACGGCCGAGGGTGTTAGCCGGCCTCCCATCATCTCCTCCGACGTGGTCCGGGCTGTGGTGGACGGCCGCCATGATGAAACCACCGTCACCACCATCAACGACTCCTGGCTTCCCTCCCGCTGGCAGACGGCGGAGTGGCGCTACGAGCCGGTGCTTCGGGCCAGAGTGGGGCAGTCCAGTGGCCAGGGCTAAGGTCCACCTCACGAACCAGACCGACCTCACCTGTACGCTCCTGGATATCCGCTCTGTGGATCGGACGGAATGGGTGCTCGCCTCTGGGCGGCCTTTCGCGCAAGCCTATGAGGCAGTCATCCGCCAGACGTCCTCGTTTACCATCAGGTGTGACGGGGCCCCCCTCTGCACCTACGGCGTCTCCCCCACCGCAGTCCCGGGGGTGGGCCGAGTGTGGATGGTGGCGACTAACCACGGGCAGCGCAACGCCTTCCGGGCCCAGCGGCTCTTTGCGGAAGTTATCGACACCCTCCACCTCAGCTACCCGGTGCTCGAAGCGTGGGCCTACGAGGGCAACACTCTGCACCACCACTGGATGGAGCGCCTCGGGTTCGTCCGGACGGGGGACCGCAGGCTCATGGGCATGGGTGCTCCCTTCCTCCTCTTCACCCGAACCAAGGAGACGCCACCGTGTGCGTAGCCGCCCTGCCCATCCTCGGGCTGGTCATGTCCGCCGCCTCGGCCGCTGTAGGTTTCGCCGCCAAGCAGCAGCAGTACGAGAAGGACGTCAAGCAGTACAACCAGAACTACCAGAACTCCCTCGCCGCCAACCGCGATGAGCAGAAGGGCATTGCCCAGCGCCAGATGCAGGAGGCCCAGGCCTTCCAGCAGAAGGACCACGGGGCAGTCCTACAGCAGGCCGAGAAGTCGGCGGAGGTCTCCGTGGGCGCGGCCGAGGGCGGCGTGGGCGGCCTCTCCGTGGGGAACCTCCTCGGTGACGTGCAGTCCAAGACGGCGCTCAACCGGGAGACCCTGGAGACCAACTTCAAGAACACCGCTGCGCAGCTCCAGACGCAGAACGACGCCTACACCAACAAGGCCCAGAGCCGCATCCAGTCCATGGCCATCCCAACCGCTCCCTCTCCCATGAGCGCAATCGTGGACGTCGCCGGGGCAGGGCTGAAGGCGTTCGGCCAGCCGGGGTCTCCCGGGTAACCCCTAAGGAAACATCATGGCGAGAGCGCCCTATAAGCCGGTCGAGCTATCCGAGGCCCTCCGGCCCGTAGCCTCGCCCGTTGACACCTTCGTCCAGGCCCAGACCCCCTCCCGAGACACCAACCTCCAAGACCTCGCCCGATCCCTCTCGGGGCTGGGTGGGAGCCTGGCGGAGATGGTCGGACAGCGGGACCGCAAGGCGGAGGAGGACGACAAGATCAGGGGCGAAGCTGCCTTTTGGAAGTCCAACGGTCAGGGAGCCGCCGAGGGGGTCGCCTCCGGTGCAATCCCTGCCCAGGCCTCCCCCGCCTTCATGCAGGCCTACAAGCGTCTGGAAGGCGAAGTGGCGGGCGGCCAGTTGGAGCAGAAGTTCGCATCCGCCTACGACACCTGGGAGGGCAAGACCTCGACCGACCCGAAAGCATACGACCAGTTCGTTGGGTCCTTCATCAAGGAGAACCTCAAGACCGAGGACCCCGATATACTCAAGGGCCTCCTCCCGAAGGTGCATCAGGTCGCCGCCAACTACCTTCAGCGGCACATCGGGGACGCCTCCAAGGCGACGATGGCCGGCGCGGTGCAGGCTTCCGTGGCCGCCAATGACCAGGCCATCGAGAACGCCAACACCCAAGGCCTCACCACGAAGCAGGGCACCGATTACGAGGGCGTCTTCGGCACCATCGAGGCGAACCGCGCCAAGATGCTTGGGGTGGGCGGCGACAAGGCCGTCTACGACCAGCAGCTCATCGACGGGGTGACATCGAGCGCCATCAAGCTCCGCGACCCGAAGATACTCGACTTCTTCAATCGTAAGGTTCCCGGCACGGACTACACCTGGGGGAACACCCCTTACGGCCGGGACCAGAAGCAGAAGACCATCGACGCTTTGGAGGCCATGGGCCGTAAGTCCATCGCGGACGAGGAGAAGAAGAACCGGGAGGAGCTGGCCGCCCTCAAGGCCGACACCACCCGGCAGACCATCAAGGCCATCACCAAGAACCCGAACGGCCCCCTCCCGGAAGCCCTCCTTGCCCAGGGCGAGAAGGTGGACCCGGACTTCCGCGTCAACGCCATCACCTGGCGGAACACCATCGCCAAGGCCGGCGGGGTCTCCGACCCTGAGGCCCTGCTCGGGGTCACCTCCGACATCATCAACGGTGGCGGCCTCGGCCGGGTCCAGAAGGCGATGCGGGACGGGGTCTTCAAGAACCCGGCGGACCTCACGCGGGCCTACAAGCTGGCCGAGAGCATGGATAAGGGCGGGGCCGACATCGGCGCCATCATGAAGGGCGGCTCGGCGAAGACCATCCTGGATACCATCAAGGTCCGCACGGCCAACGACAAGGACGCCTCGAAGGTGTTCGATGACGGCTCGGTGTCGCCCGAGGGTCTCCAGGCGCAGACGGACTTCAAGCTCCAAATACTAGCATGGAAGGAAGCCCATCCCACCGCGAACGCCATCGAGCAGGAGAAGGCCATCTCCGGCATCGGGGCGGATATTCTGAAGCGCATCCAGCAGCCTGAGGAGATGGGCGCAGTAGGCTTCGACCGGACGGGCATCGACGGGCCCAACACCTTCGGGGCCAACGCGCCGCCCAAGGCCTTGCCTGAGGACCCTGAGGCCGCCCCGGCGAAGCCAGCGCCAAAGCCCCCGGCGGCTCCCGGTAGGGGGCCAGTCTTCGGGAACCCCTCCGTCACCATGCCCAGCGGGCTACCCGGCGATACCGAGACCCAGGCTCCCGTCACGCCACCAGCCAAGCCAGCAACGCCCCTGGCGCCCACTCCGGCCAAGCCTGCCGCCCCGGTCAACGAGGCAGACGCCGCCGACTGGTTCAACAAGCTCGACCCCGAGGTGGCCAAGAGCATCGAGCTTAAGGCCGCCCAGGAGAAGAAGCCGCTGACGCTGAAGGCCCAAGAGGTCTACCAGCGCGGCATCGAGCGCGGGGTCATCCCGGCGCCAGTCCCTAAGCCCGGCAAGCAGTCATCCATGAAGGCCCCGGACGGCACGCCCATTGAGGCCGCCTCCGTCTCCTCCGAGGTCGGAAAGGCCTTCGAGGACGCCCAGGACGCACCCGCATCCCCCGACACAGTCCGCATGGTCAACGAGGCGTTCGAGCGAGCCTTCAAGACCACCGGCAAACCTCAAGGCAACTATACCGTGGCAACACTCAAGGACGATCCCAAGGCCGCCCACATCCTCGACATGGTGTCGGGACCCGAGAGCGCCGGAAACTACAACGCCTACTTCGGCAATTCCCGGTCCACCAAGGACCTCTCCGCCCTGACCTTGGCGGCCCTAAAGCCCTGGATGGGCAACCGAGGCACCAGGTCCTCCGCCACCGGCCGCTACCAGTTCATGAAGGCGACCCTCTTCGGCGACCCGAAGAAGCCGGGTGATACGGGGCTGGTGGGTGAGATGGGCATCTCCATGTCCCAGAAGTTCACCCCCGAGCTTCAGGACCGCATGGCCATCAAGCTCCTCGAAAGGCGCGGCTACCTGCGCTGGAAGGCGGGCACCATGTCCGACACCCAGTTCGCCAACAACCTGGCCATGGAGTGGGCGGGCCTCCCGAACATCGGAACGGGGCGGAGCCACTACGACGGCGATGGGCTCAACAAGAGCGGTGTCACCCCCGGCGCCGTGCTCGCCTCCCTCCGCCAGGCCGGCTCCATGCCCGGTGCCCAGATACAGCAGGTAGCCTCCCAGGCCGCTACGCCCTCGGGCTCGGTGGGCTCGGCCATCCGCCGCATGTTCCAGGGCATCTTCAACCGCAAGCCCACCACCCGCGCCTAAGCGCCAGGAGCCCCTATGACCCTCGAAGAGCTAGAAGCCTTGGAAGCCCCTGCGGCTCCGGGTACTCCCGCCGTGCCCGTGGTGGCCCCGCCAGCGGCCTCTTCGGGGGTCACTGCCCCAGTTGTGCCCGCCTCGTCGGAGAGCCCTGAGGGAGCATCGCCGGCCGCCTCCGGTCCGCAGTACGATCCCACCCAGCCCCGCGATAGTGCCGCACGGTATGACACCACCGGCCAGATTGGCGGGGCCATCGTCACGGGTGCCGCCAAGTCGATCTACGAGACTAAGGACTTCCTCTTCGGCAAGCCTGAGGAGGGCGACAAGTCCGACCTCAGGCAGGGCATCGAGCGCCTCGACAAGTCCCTGCGTGACGCCTCACCGGCCAACTCTTTCGTGTCGGGTCTCTCCCAGTTCGCCACGGGGATGCTCGGAGCAGGTAAGATCGCCCAGGGCGCCAAGCTCATCCCCGGGGTGGCTGGTGCGGTCGGCGCTGTGGAAGGCGTCAAGGGCGGCGGTGCGGTCCTCCAGTCCGCCAAGGCAGCGGCGGTGGGCGCAGTGGCGTTCGATCCGAATGGCCCCCGCCTGTCCGACCTCGTGCAGAAGTTCCCCGCCCTGCAGAACCCCGTGTCCGCCTTCCTCGCCTCGGCGCCGGGAGACAGTGCGGCCTTGGGTCGGGCGAAGAACGCCCTGGAGAGTATCGGCGTGGACGTGGCGCTGGCCGGGGTCTTCGCCGCCTCCGTGGCCGGCTTCAAGGCCCTCAAGTCCGGCGACCAGGCCGCCATCCAGGCGACCCAAGGGGAGCTGGCCCAGGCCCTCGTCCACAAGGACGCCAAGCTGGCCATCAGCAAGGGCGATGCGGAAGCGGTCGAGGCTCTCCGCCAGGAGCACCCCGTAGCGGTGGCCCAGGCGGAAGAGGCGATGAACCCGATCACCGTCAAGCCCGATGGCACCGGCGAGGTCACCCTCCCGGAGCAGGCAGTCACAGCGGGGGAGAAGCTCCCGGTGGAGACCAAGGACGTGGCGCAGCAGGCCGCCCAGGCGGAAGGCTCCCAGGTCCAGCGGGTGGATAGCCCGACCCAAGGCGCCGGAGAGGCTGGCCTTCCGCCCCGCCCTAAGCTCATCGGGGTCTCCGAAGAGCAAGTCTCCAAGCTGGTGGCCGATGGGATCGAAGACACCACCCAGATCATGGGCCCGGGCGGCTGGGAAGGCGCCATCGACCGTGGCTACAAGTTCGGTGATGGCGGGAGCATCCCCTGGCAGAAGTTCGCCCGGGTGACCCAGGACGGTCCCGACCCCCTCGACTTCATGGTGGCCCGCATCGCGGACGACCTCTCTGGGCCGCTTGCCAAGCTCAAGGGCGGCGATGCCCAGGGTGTCATGGGGGACGCCCAGATGGAGCGAATGATCGCCCAGCGGGTGCAGCTCTGGAACGAAGACCCTCAGGCCCTCGCCACGGTCCTCGCCGAGGCCGGCAAGAACGCCAAGACCATGAGCGCCAACATGGAGGCGGGCTTCCTGGTCGCCAACCGAGTGATGACCGACCTCCTCAACAAGCGGTCGCGGGTCGCCCTCGGGATGACGGAGGAATGGGGTCACGACATCAAGGCGGCCCGCGCCGATCTTGAGGAACACCTTCAGGTCGCCGCTACCGTGTTCGGCCACGCGCAAGCCATGCGGGGTTCCGCCGGCCGGGCGATGCGCCGGATGCACTCCGAGTTTCAGCCCGACTTCGAGATGATTAACTCGATGAAGTCCCTGGACGACGTCAAGTTCTTCACCCTCTTGGATAGCGTCGGGCACGACATGGCGGTGGCCGCTCGCCTCGCCAAGCCCTCCCTCTGGAAGCGCATCAAGGACGACGCCTCCTATCTCTTGGTGAACAACTTGCTCTGGGGCTTGCGGACCCACGCCGTCAACACTCTCACGAACTCCTACATGATCCTCTCGCGGCCGGCGGAGAGGGCCATCGGGTTCTCCATCCAGGGCGACCTCACCAAGGCGGCCGACCACTGGCGACAGTACGGCTACCTGAAGACGGCCATCTCCGAGAGCTGGCGGGATGCCGTCCAGGCCTGGAAGATCGGCGACAGTATCATCGAGCCTCACAGCATGGAGGTCTTCGCCTCGGGCACCACCGATGGGCGGGGCACCAACTGGGCCGCCGAGGGCTTCAAGCAGTGGGACAGCATCCCGAACGTCCTCACGAACGCCTACACAGGCTTCATGAAAGCGGCGGGGCTCCCCACCCGGACCCTCGGTGCCATGGATGAGTTGGCCAAGCAGACCACCTACCGCTCGAAGGTGATGGCCAACGCCCATGCAGACGGGCTCCAGGCGGGGCTCGAAGGGCCGGCGCTGGCCACCCACGTCCGCAAGACCCTCTTCGACAGCTTCGATGATGCCGGGCGGGCCGTGGATGTGAACGCCCTGGAAGAAGCCAGCACGGCTACCTTCCAGCAGGACCTTCTCGCGGGCTCCTTTGGCAAGTCGATGCAGAACATGGTGGCCAACCACGAGCTGCTCCGCTTCGTAGTGCCGTTCATCAAGACGCCCACCAACGTCTTGCGGATGGGCTTCAAGCTCACCCCGGGCCTCAACATGCTCCAGGCCGAGTACCGCTCGATGATCCGGGGCGACATGGGGCAGGAGAAGCAGGCCCAGGCTATCGGGCAGATGGCGATGGGGACGCTCTTCATGGGCACCGCCGCCACCCTGGCAGTCGAGGGCCGCATCACCGGGGGCGGGCCCAGCGACCCGAAGAAGAAGGCCGCCCTCATGGCGACCGGGTGGCAGCCCTACTCCGTCGTCCTGGCCAACGATGATGGATCCAAGACCTACGTCAACTTCGGACGCTTCGACCCGGTGGCCATGCCCTTGGGGATCATCGCCGACATCATCGACGTGGCCTCCCGGGATAGCGAGAGCGACGGGGCGGCCGAGAAGGCGCAGGAGATGGCCGCTGGTCTCCTCCTCGGGCTGGTCAAACAGCTCGGCCAGAAGACGTACCTCAAGTCCCTTAGCGACACGATCAACGCCATCGTGGACCCGGGCGAGGACTTCAAGGGCGGTAAGATGGGCAAGGCCATCGGGCAACAGGTCACCAACTTGGTGCCGTTCTCCTCGGGGCTCCGCTTCGTCAACCCGGACCCGAACCTCAGGGAAACCCGGGGCATCCTCGACAAGGTCATGAGCACCATCCCCGGGCTCTCCGAGCGGCTCCCCGCCAAGATGGACGTCTTCGGGGACCCCCTCACGGTCCACAAGGGCCTCTGGGTGGATGGCGAGAAGACCGCCGTGGACGCCGAGGTCCGCCGGATGATCGATGAGGACGGCCACTCCATCGGCCCGCCCAACCCCTCGCGCACCGGGGCGGACCTCAGGGACGTCCAGATGAAGGACGGCCGGAATGCCTTCGAGGTCTACCAAGAGCTGGCAGGCCATCCGCCCGGAGTCCGGTCCATGAAGGATGCCGTGGCGAAGATCATGAAGACGGCGGCTTACCAGAAGGCCCCGGACGGCGACGAGAGCATCAAGGGCACCAAGCTCTCCATGCTCACCGGCACCATCAGCAAGTACCGCGAGGCCGCCTTCAAGCGGCTCATGGCTGACGAGAACGTCCGTGCGGCGGTCCACAAGCACAACCTCGACCAGAAGAAGGCGGTGGCAGCGGCATACGCCAAGCCCGCCCCTAATGCCCAGCAACAAGGCGCCGATGCGCTCACCTCACTTGGCAAAGCCTTCGGCGTTCCGCTGGGAGGCGCCAACCCATAGGGACCCCTAGATGCCGTACAGCTTCCGGGTAACGCCGGCCGGAGGAGACACCAACGTCTTCCCGGTCCCGTTCCCGCTCCTCCGCAAGGTGGACCTGCAAGTCCAAGTAAACGGGGTGGTGACCCCCTTCGTCTTCCTCACTGACGGTTCGGTCCAGCTTCAGGTCTCGGCGGCAAGTCTGGCCGGGAAGATCGTCCGGGTGATCCGCAACACGCCCCTGACATCACCCATCGCCACCTTCCAACAGGGTGGGCTCGACGCGGTGGACCTCAACGATGTCGCCAAGCAGTCCCTCTACGCCGCCCAGGAGGTGACCGACCGGGCCCTACAGCTCACGGGGGACCTCTCCTACGATGCCCTGGGCCACCGCATCATCAACGCGGGTGACCCCGTGTCGGACCAGGATGTCGCCACCAAGCACTGGGCCTTGACCTCCGCAGACTCCAGCGTTGCCCGGGCACTCACGGCGGCGGAACGGGCGGAGGCTGCAGAGGCCAGCGTCGAGGATACGGCCCTCATCCGGCATGACGTCACCATTCTCCAACTCGCCGTGGCGCCGGTGGACGGCCGGCTCGATGCGCTTGAGGCGTCATCCCAGCAGGGCCTCGTCAAGCGCCAGACGTGGGCGGAAATACTGGCGCTCACCCCCCAGGCCAACGTCACCTACGAGGTCCTCTCGGGCGACACCGGGTTCCATGCGGGTGTGGCGGGCGAGGACGGCTTCAACCCCGACACGGGCCTCGTGCCCAACAAGGGCCAATACCGACCCACCGGGACGACGCCAGCCTACCACCGGATCGGGCCCAACAGTGCGGAGGCCGCCGCCAAGGCGTTGGAGGCTTCCCTTGCCAGTACACCTCTCGGCGAACTTCCCACCGTCCAGCTCTCGTACATCGACGCCGCGACTGGACGGCTCACCTTCTTGTCTGCGGATGACTCCGCGAGATACCTTCGGGAGACCTCTGTGGAGCCGACCACTGTTCATACGCTTACTGTAACGGCGACCAACACCAGCAACGTTCTGTTGGGGGACGACCCCCTCCGCCGTGGCCTCGTGGAGGTCCGCGCCAACCCCGCCCCCGGGGCCCCGGGCGTAGACCTCGCCATCCGTGGCGAGGGTGGGCCTGCGGCGTTCGGCGGCGACGGCTCCTTTCCACAGGAGGACGGCCAATGGGCTTACCACGACTTGGGAACGGGCGTTGGTAGCTTCGTGGCCAAGTACGCGGGGGAGACCGACCTCACCAAGTCCTGCACGGCCAAGGTCCTCCTCCGCTTCCGCAGGGCCTCGGCGTCCCCGCCGCCTCCTGTGTCAAAGGCAGACATTCTCTTCTCCCAGTGGGCCGATCCGACCCACGATGCCTACAAGGCGTGGCTCCGCGAAGAGCTGGACGAGATGCAGGCTATCGGAGACGACCTCCTCTGGGGCGCCTGGTATCGCCCGGCCGCAACCAAGGCCAACACCGAGGTCAACCTGCTCAACCCGACCGGACGGCGCTTCACCTGGCGCGAAGGTGCGGGCAGCGTACCCATCGTCTTCCGCCCCTACAAGAACGCCCAAGGCAATGGCGTAGACCAGAACATCGACACCAACTTCCTGCCCGGCGACCTCAACATGGTTACCAACTCCCACGCGCTGGGAACCCGGGCGGACAGCACCACGGCCTTCAGCTCCGGCACGCCGATGATTGCGTCCAACCTGATGTTCCTCCAGCCCAACCGCTCGGCCACCGTTCACGGCTTCGGCTCGGGCACGGGTCTGGAGACAAACCCAGGCCCCCTCGGCGTCTACATCGGCCTCAGCCGGAACAACGACACGGACTTCCACGAGTTCATCGACAACGCGATGGTCAAGGTGGCGGTCCGCGCACCGTCCCCTCTGGTCCCCCGGAGCATCAAGATGATGTCAGGCGCCGGCGTGGTGGGTTCCTCCGACTTCTCGCCGCTCCCCTGGGCCGGGGGGTGGGCAGGCCCGGGTGTCGATGACGCCGCGATGATCCGCATGATTGAACGCAACAAGCGCGGCGATGCCGTCTGCGCTTTGATCCCGGTGACCTGATATGGCCAAGACAGGCGTATTCATCTGGTCCACCACCTCGTCCTCTATCCTCGCCGCCCGACGCGCTTCCCTTATGGGCATCGACGCCACGGTGGTGGGTGCGTGGCCTCGCTTCGGCGAGATGTTCGCCACCGGCCTAAGCCAGACCGACCGCGAGGTTATATCCGGCAGCGCCAATTACTGGGGCCTCCAGAAGGAGGTCTATATGCGGGCCGGCGACAAGGCCGGGCGGAACGGGGCGAACCCCGACCTCGCGAACTCCAACCGACTCCAGACCATCTTCCCGTCCGTGGAGTCCTCCGAAGCTATCCTCAGGGAGTGGTTGGAGAGCGCCCCCGAGGCTACCATGGTGGAGGGCAAGCGCCGGGGAAAGATCACCTGGCGCCTCAACGCGCCGCTCGAAGCCGTCACGATGGAAGGCAACGTCATCACCTCGGTGACGTGCGGCGGCGTGGTCTACGAGGCCCTAAACTTCCTCGACGGCTCCGACGAGAACGACCTAGCGAAGATGGCAGGGATGCCTCTGCGTATCGGCCGCGAGAGCCGTGCGGTCACGGGCGAGAAAATTGCTGGGGCCACGCCAGTGCAAAGCTGGCGCCTGGTGGGCGTGGACCCGGTCACCGGGAACCGACTCAAGGGGCTCCTTCCGAGGCCGCGTACTGCCATCGGCGGTGCCGACCACTCCATCATGGCCTACAATACCCGGACGATCATCACGGATGCTGACGACCGGATACCCTTCGCGGATGCCGTGATCCCCGGCTACGATCCCGAGGCGTACGTCAAGAAGCAGTTCGCCATCGCGGTCCTTCAGAACCGGAAGGAAATCCCCGGGGCCTTCAACGACGTCCTCCAGCCCGTCAAGGATGGCCGCAACACCTACGACATGAACTCGGCGGGCATCCCCTACGGCAACAACTCCGTGGGCGACATGTTCGAATGGCACAACGCCAGCTTCGCCCGCCGCAAGGAACTCTACCGGGACTACATCTATCGGACGGCGGGGCTCTTCAAGTTCTTCGCCTCAGACCCCCGTGTCGCGGCGGCGCTGCCCGAGATGGTGGCCGACATCCACCGTTACGGCATGGTGCCCGGTCTCTGGCCCGACAGCCCCGTCCCGGGTTGGCCGCCGATGATGTACGTCCGCGAGAGCTTCCGCCTGGAGGCCCAGGTCATGCTCACCGAACACGATGTCTACGGGCCGGTTCGGATGGTTCAGCATCCTATCACCACCTATGGCTACCACCAGGACCGGCACCCCGCCGGCCAATGGGTGGACTCCCGTGGCCTCTACGTCACGGAGGGCAACCAGGACCTTGAGCAGGGCGTGGAGGTCGGCCTCCTCATGCCCTGGGGATGTATGAAACCGCCCCTCGGCCGCTGTAAGAACCTCCAAGTCCTTCGCGGTATCGGCGGGACTATCCTCGGCCGGACCAAGATGCGCATCGAGATCACCATGTTTAAGATGGCTGATGCGGCGGCTATTGCCTGCGCAACCGCAGAGCAGGCGGGCATGTACTCCAACGAGATCGACTACGTCACCCAGTTCAGGCCCGCGCTACTTGCTGCCGGCGCCGTCCTCACACTGCCGGGGCTCTAAGCATGGCCAGCTCTCCCATCATCGCCCAGCGCTCCACCAAGAGCGGGGGCACCACCACGCTCGGGGCGGAATACGTCATCGGGCCCGGCTTCGGCATCCTCATGGGTGACAAGTTCGGTGCAGCGCCCGGAGAGATCATTCTAGAGGGCGCCCTCGTGCCCCTCACCCCCATGAATGGCAAGAACCAGATGCCTACCATTGGCACCCTCGACCTCAACTGCGTGCTTGGTCGGGCCGTCATCGACGCCTCATCCAGTGCTGCCGTCCGGTTCGATGTGGCCAGCGGGATGTTCGGATGCGTTTTCACCCACGTCACCTTCAAGCGATGCTCAACGCCTCTCGGAGCCGGGCAGACCGGGCGCCTCTATACGACTGGCCCTGTGTCGGGCGTGTGGTCTGAGGACGCCGCCATCATCCCGGACACCATAATTGGAGGCATGGAGTACTACGATATCAAGCGGACCAAGGCCTACGAGAAGCTCAGTGAGCCCGCCTACCTTTGGTATCGCCCGGTTGCCGGCCTCGGCCCAGCCGGGTCCACCATCGTTGTGGAGGCCTGGGGTGACCCCGAGTGGTTCACCAATATGGTGACCCCGGCCCCCTTCTAAAGGAACCAGCGCACCCGTAATGGACGAGCACGAGCACGAGGCACCTCCCGCCCGAAAGGGTAGGGGGAACGCCATCCTCACGTACGAAACCGTAGACGACATCAAGACCCAGCTCACCAGGGTCATCGTCACCCTGGAGAGCATCACGGCGAACCAGGACCGGCACGATGCGGGGCACAAAGACCACGAGTCCCGGCTCCGCGTCCTGGAGGCCCAGCTCATCGGCTTCATGGCCGGTGCCACCGCCACCCGCACCACCCAGGTCGAGGCCAAGGGCGACTTCAAGTGGGCCTGGGCGGCCCTCTTTACGATCATCGGCGCTGGGTTCTCCCTGGCCGGCTTCTTCATCAAGCACTGAGGGATCACCGTGGCCGACGACCCCGATAACACCGACAAGGACCTCCTCAAGGCGGCCTTCGAGGCTCTGGAGGGCAAGTCCCTCATGGAGCTGCTCGAAGCCGGCCAGGTGGCCTTGGTGCGCAACCTGGTGGCCGCCGCACAGGCCGGGACGATCTCCCACCAGGAGGCCGGCGTGCTTCGCAACCTGCTCCGCGACAACGGGATGACCATGGGTCTACCGCCGGGGGGCATGAAGACCATCGAGCACGAGCCCCCGAGGGCCCTGCCGAGTTTCTCCAAACCCGACTACGAGGAGTAGCCCATGTTTACGATTTCTCTCAAGGACGGCCCTTCCCTGGGCCAGTACGGTACCGAGGCCGAGACAGCGGCGGACGTCAAGGCGGCCCTCGCGGGCTTCTCTTCGATCATGACGGGTCCGGGGGTCTACGTCTTACGGCGCGAGGCGACCGGCCTCCCCCTGGCGACGGTCAAGCTCACTGACGTGGCCGGAATGCTCACGGTCGAGCCGATGGTCCCGAACTTCCGAGTGGACGTCGAGCTGCTCGGAGAAGGGGCAACCTGGACGGTCGGTACCTTCGATAGCCTCGCGGATGCCCTTGTGGCGGTCGAAGATCGCGGCGGGAACCGTGACCAGAAGCCCGAGACGGAGGTGGTCTACCGGATCACCGATACGGCGCAATCTGGCCTCTTGATCGCCACCGTGAGCTTCCCGCCGAAGGGCCCCCTGGCCGTGGTGGAGCCGGCGACGTCCGCCGTCTAAGCAACCCTGCGATACCCACAACCAACGCCCCCGGCCGCCGTAAGGTAGTCGGGGGTTTTTCGTTTGCCCGGAGAACACCATGCCTAAGTTCATCAAGCTCACCGGAAGTGATGGCCACCTCATATGCCTCAACACCGCCCATGTGGTGGCGGTCGAGGACTACACGGGCGAGGGCCGGGAGACCAACACCTGCATCCTCGTCACGCTCGGCCTCAAGGCCGTGGCGCACTACGTGATGGAGCCGGCATCGACCGTCACCGCCGCCCTTCTCGATGGCTAAGATCATCGACCCCCTCAAGGCTCTTCAGGCCGATCGTGAGGCCCGCTCGGAGCCCATGGCGGCGGAGGTCGCGGGGGCACGGAAGAAAACGGCCAGGAGACCCGCTGGCGGCCCTGTAGCCGGCCCGGCGCAGTCCTCGGCACCCACGGTGGTCCCGGCGGCGGACGCCTATCAGCAGGCCCTCAAGGACGACTTCAGGGCGTTCCTCACGGTCCTCTGGCGCCACCTCCTCGGCAACGATCCTAACCCCATCCAGCTCGACATGGCGTACTGGCTCCAGCATGGGCCCGACCGCGCCATCACCATGGCCTTCCGAGGGTTCTCCAAGTCGTGGATCACCGGGGCCTACGCCCTGTGGCGCCTCCTGCGGAACCCCCAGGAGAAGATACTCGTGGTCTCCGGCTCGCTTACCCGCGCCGTGGCCACCACCAACTGGTGCCTGCAGCTAATAATGACGATGGACGAGCTGAAGCACCTCGCCCCGAAGCCCAACCAGAGGCAATCCTCCAAGGCCTTCGATGTGGGCCCGGCGAACCCCGACCAGAGCCCGAGCTTTCACGCCTTGGGCATCGGTGGCCAGATCGTCGGTTTCCGTGGCGACTGCATCATCCCGGACGACGTGGAGACGCAGACGAACTCCCTCACGGTCCTCATGCGGGAGAAGGTGCAGGAGGCGGTGAAGGAGTTCGATAGCGTGCTCAAGCCCGGGGGCGTCATCAAGTTCCTGGGCACGCCGCACGACGAGGACTCACTCTACAACGCCCTCTCCAAGCGCGGCTACGAGACCCGAATCTGGCCGGCGCTCTACCCGAACCAGGAGCAGCTCAAGAAGTACGGCTCGAAGATCGCCCCCTACATCACTCAGGTCCTCCGCAGGGACCCGGGGCAGGTAGGGCAGTCCACGATGCCGATGCGGTTCCCGATGGACGACCTCAACAAGCGCCTCCTCTCCCTGGGCCGCTCCGAGTTCGCCCTCCAGTTCATGCTCGATACGAGCCTCTCCGACCGCGACAAGTACCCGCTCAAGGTGCGGGACCTCATGGTAATGTCGCTGGACCAACGCGTGGCGCCCGAGGTTGTCTCGTGGTCCGGGGATGCCGAGCACAGGGACACCACGCTGCCCTCTATGGGTTTCGAGGGCGACTTCTGGCAGAAGGCCCTCTACGATCCCACGGGCCCCAGAGCGCCCTACACGCGCATTGAGGCGGCCCTCGATACCGCAGGCACCGGCAAGGATGAGGTCTGCCTGGCCATCGTGGCCGAGCTGAACGCCACCATCTTCCTCCTGCACCTCTGGGCGGGCCACGGCGGGTACGACCTGAAGAACCTTCGGGAGATCGCCAGGGCTTGCGTCCGGTTCCGCGTGGGCAAGCTTACGGTGGAGGACAACTTCGGCGATGGCATGTTTACCGCCCTCCTGGCCCCCGTGCTGGAGGACGAGTGGAAGAAGGCCAACAAGGTCCCCGGAGCCATCCATGGCGGAACGGAGATCGCTGGCGTCAAGGCGTCCAACCAGATGGCCAAGGAGAAGCGGATGCTCTCCGTGCTGGAGCCGGCCGCCCAGTCCCACCGCATCGTCGTCAATCGGTCCGTCATCGAGTGGGACCAGCGGTCCATCGACACCATCGACGGGGAAGACACCCGCCACCGCTACCGCTGGGGCTACCAGTACACCCACCTCACCCGAGATAAGGACAGCCTGCACCACGATGACCGCGTGGATGCCTTTGCGCTGGCCGTGGGCGGCTTCGCGGACGTCCTAGGCGTAGACCCCCAGGTTATGGCGACGAGGGCCTCAGAGGACCGCATGGACGAGGAGTGGGAGAAGCTCTTCGGGCCTGATGACGGCGAGGATGAGAACGGGATGCCGACCTTCGGGAGAGGCGACAAGCGGGCTGAGGGCCTGAAGATACAGAAGCGGTGACTCGCTAAGTCATTGATAATGCGTGGCTTGTAGAACCCTCCTTATATGAGGAAGGGGGACATCCAGGGGCCCTAGGTGTTCCCATACAGACCCCCTCTCCAGCTCTACCCTCACCCCTGCCACTGCCATCACCCCCTGCTTCCTTGGTGGGACACCCTGTGCTGCCCCTTGGCGCAATGTCACCCACTTGGCCCACCCCTTGGGTAGCAGGGCGGAGGGGAACCACCCCATGCCCCACACTTCCCTGGCCGTCTCCCTGGCTCACCCCCTGGTTTACACCCTGGTCACCCTACTCGTCTCCCTGTTTCCCCTCCTGGTCCCCCTATGGCTCACCCGCCGGGCCGGGAGGAGGAAGGTCCACCCCATCACCCCACCCGAGGAACCCCACACCCCATGATGACCCTACTCCGCCTCGCCTACCTGTTTGCCTGGCTCCGTCCCTGGGTTTCCGCCAAGCTCACCCCCTACCCCCTGGCGCTGCCGATGGTTGACCAGGTGAAGGCCGCATTCCCCGATCCCAAGGCCGGCATCCCGGTTCTCCTCGCGGTGCCTCCCGGCGCCTCCCGCTCCCCCAACGAAGGGGTCCGCCTCCACGGTGTCCTCGTGAACGACCGGCTCGCCTCCGGGTAGTCCCGATGCTCCCAAGCCTCATCTGGCGATGCTCCCAGGGGTCACGCACTTCTGGGGTCAGACCACGTGCAACGGATCAGAGTTTCCCCCCTATGCCTCGCCCGGGTGCGCCTGATATCGCGCGTAAGGTGGGGGTAGGGGGCCTAAAGCAGGGGTCGAGGGGGCTAACCTGTTGAGAAACCAGGGAATGAATGTCCTTAGGGGAGGACATTTGGGGGCTTGGAGGGGCCTGGGGTAGGGCCTGAGGCAGGGGGCATGGGGTGGGAAATCCTCGCACACCACCATGAGATACCATCAGTGCGCACCAAGTCGGTGACATTGCGCCAAGGGGTCTGGCCGGGCCTGATGCCCGACCTCATGCCATCACCATGGCGTCCCAGTGCAAGCCTTACGCATGGCCGTGATGGCGCTCTGGTTGGTGGTGCCGAACCGCATGATGGTGGCATCAGGTAGCCGCATGGTCGGCGTGCAGGCCTCATTGAGGTGCCGCTCTAGGCCTTCCACCTGGTGCAACAGGAAGAGGAAGGCGACGATGGCGACCAAGGCGAGGGGATGGGCCTGTATGAACCCGGTGCCTGCCCTCCAGTAGTGCCGCGCGTAAGCCGCAAGCATGGCTACTGCGCCTGCCGCTGGGTCTGGCGTACCGTGGTGGGGAGCTTTTCCTTCACATGCGCCTCTAGAACCAGCTCCACGTATTGCGTGAGGTTCCGCCGGTCCTTCTCCGCCATCCGCTCCAAGTCTGCCTTTAGCTCGGGCGGCAGGCGCAGGGTGAAGGGTACTCTGGCCATAGGGTGCGACGTCCTGCCACAGTCAACTAGGTGCGATTAGGTGCGGATCGGTGTTGACCGGTGCGAACCGCTCTGACAACTTAGTGACACGGCCGGCGGACAGCAAGACGCGCACCGCCTGGCACCGCCTCCCACCCACTGCCATCCGCGCCACAACCCACCTCAGGGAACGACACGTCATGTCCACCACCGCAGACACTATCACCCTCCCGAGTCACTGGGCGTCCTTCCTCATCAACGGGGATGCTTCCGGTCTCGATGACGGCGAACAGGAGCGCATTGAGGCCCACTTGAAGGGCGTCCCCGGTCACATCGTGGGTGTCGAAGAGGGAAGCGAGCGGTTCACCTGGTGCTACGCGATGTACGGCGGCGACGCTCGCGGAGGGGGTGTCGCGGACTACACCATTCTGCGTGACTCCTGACGCTCCGCCTTGAGGCCTTCAGCAAGTCGAGGGCCTCACACGGAACGCCAGTTCCTCTGGAACGCCATCCCGGCTCCACACTCCCACCGAGCACCCGAGCAACTCCAATGCGCTTCAGGACTGTCCGCCGCGCCCTCATTGAGGCCCGTTACTTCCGCAAGACCTACGGAATGCCGGGCATGAAGTACCGCGCACAGGCAGACTTGTGGAAGCGCGGGGTCTTCCAAGTCGCGGCCTACAGCCCGAACGGTGTCTTCCTCGCCTTCATCTAGCCCTCACCCTCGATAGACCTGGAGCAAACCCATGAATGACTATATCCTCACCTCCCTTGCGAGCTTCCTCAACGACAATCCCACCTCACCTTTCCAACGCGGCTACCTCGCGGCACTGCTTGAGACTGCCAGGGCGGCGGGATTAGCGGACCACTCCACCTACCAGGCGGCCCAGGCGCTCCTGCTCTGACGCCCCGCCTTGAGGCCTTCCCACCCGGAGGACCTCACACGGGACGCCAGCCGTCACCCACCCGCCACGCCTTGGAGCCCGCACCCGATGATGACCGCTCGCACCGCTTCCCTCACCTCCGCTGAAGCCTACGCCATCGCCTCCGAATGGGGCTCCTACGTCTCGGCGGGCGATCCTGGCGCCTGCCTCTACGGCTTCCGCAAGGGCGACGGTCGGCCGGTCTCCGGGACGCACCGGGCCGCCTGCATCGAGTACATCGACGGCACCTTGCTGAAGTGGACAATGTGGGAGTTCGCAACGGCCCAAAGCCCCACGGCGCGGCACGCTGCCTTGAAGGATTGGCGGTCCCTGATACTGCTCCGCCGCTACCTGCTTACTGCCCCGGAGTGGGTGCCTACTCGACAGGCCGTGCGCCGCTCAATGGAACACCGGGTGGCAGCTTGAGATGTCGGCCTTTGACATCTGACGCTCCGCCTTGGGGCACCCCCGGGTGCCTCACACGGAACGCCAGTCCTCACGGAGTATCCGACCCGGTGGCCTCAAGTGCTCGAAGCCTCCGATAAGTCCGCGCAACTAAGATGCCACACCCTCGACCCCATATACTAAAGGCCCACGCAATAACGCTTGCAACCGTACAACTGCGTACGTAGTGGGTGTGGCATACCAGAAGCCACCCAGACGCTCCGCCTTGAAGCCTTCAACCTGAAGACCTCACACGGAACGCCCGGAGCGCCACAGGAAGTTATGCACACCTAGGGATATTTCCCTTGATGTTCTCTTTTTGTTCCGCCACGATGCCTCCGCCTGCCCATCCTCCCACCCAACGGATACGAGCCCAAATGACCGATCAGACCTCTTCCAACGTCGTCGCCCATCCCGCCAGCGAGCGCACCGCCCTCGTTCACAAGACGGACCACGAAGGCGTCCTCATCATCAACGCTCTCGACGGCCGCATCACCATGCCCCTGATGGACCGCCCGGAATGGGCCGATGGCTACGCGGTGGCTCTCCTCAGCGAGCGTCACGGCTTCTACGCCACCCGCCTCGGCGCCCAGTACGCAGACGAGCACAAGTTCCCGGAGGCCTTCAACGTGGCCGACCTCGCGTGGCTGGTGGTCAACGAAGACCAGGACCTCGTGGAGATCGACGCGGACAGCGAATACCGGATGGACGTCCTCGCGGATGCTTTCGGCATGGACCGGGAGGCCGGCGCCATCACCGGCAAGGACCTGACGGAGATCGAACTCTCCCTCGACCGGACCCGCACCGAGGGCGAAGTGGCCGCCCTGGAGACGGCCCAGGAGCACGGCTTCGGATCGGCCACGAAGGACGGCACCAACGGATAAGTGCCCGGGCACATCAAGAAGCAAGAGGGGGCCTCCGCAAGGGGGCCCTTTTGCTTTGGCATAGGGTAGAGGCAGTGTTTCCAGAGCTGGCTCCAGACTTCCCAAGAGGACCAGACCCTATGCCAAAGCAAAAGGATACCGTACCGCCGGAGCGGGACTGCCGAACACTAGACGAGGCCTTGCGGGAGACCGCAGTGGCCAAATGGCAGGGCAGGAGGTGCTATGCCACGAACATGAGCCAGGCCTCGCAGGCTATTGGCTCCCTCGCTTACGAGTGCGGGGTTTTCTCTCGGAGTATCACCATAGGCCACGCTACCCCAGAGGCCATCAAGCGGGTCACCGCCGGCTGGTACAAGAAGGGCCTCGCCCCCGCCACGATCAACAAGCGGCTCAACTGCCTGTCTGCCATGGGCGTGAGCGTCGAGGGTTGCCGGGTGCGTGAACCCAAGGTGCTCAAGTGGTGGCTCAAGCCGGTGGATGAGGAGCGGGTCTGTGCATGGCTCCGTGCCCGTGACGACTTCACGGACTTCACCGTGGCCAACCTCATCGAATGGACCACACGCACCGGGCTCCGGGTCGAGGAGAGCCTAAGGCTCAAATGGTCCGACTTCAGCCAAGACCGCCGCGAGGTCACCGTGCCGGGCCTGAAGACCAGCTCGGCGCAAGCCACCCTACCGTTGAGCGCCGAGGTGACCGCACGGTTGCTATACACCTCCGCCTCCAACGGCCCGGTCTTCGCCATCGCCTACCGGGACCTCCTGGACGTGTGGTCTGAGGTCCGCGCCGAGTTCGGCTGGCAGGACGACGCCACGGCCACCCTCAAGGCCCTCCGCCGCTCGGCCGCACGCCACCTCCACATCACCAAGGGAATGCCCCTGGCGATGGTCCAGGCCTACCTCCGCCACGAGGATATCGAGACCACCCTAGGCTACCTGCGCCTCACCGGCGGCTACGGCACCGAGGAGATGCGCAAATGGCTGTGATGCGAGCCCTCGCCGGCATCCCGGTGGCCCGCTCCTACGCCCGCGAGGACGAGGACGGGAACCTCATCCGGGTGGTGGTCTACCGCGAGCCGGCATCGGGCCGCTGCGTCCAGGTCACCACGCCCGTCCAACCCATGACCCCGAAGAGGAAGTGACGCCATGACAGCCACAGAGACCTTCGGCACCGGCAAGTTCACCTTCACGGTGACCAAGGCGGCGTCGATCCCGGAGCCCGTGAAGCCCGCCCCGAAGGTGCCTCAGGGCCTACCCTTCAAGGACTGGTTCGAGACGGCGGAGCACGCGGATCACATCTTCGTGCCGAGTAGCTTCTGGACGGCCCCGAAGGAGGAGGGCGGGCGCGGAGCCAACGTGGCGGCCGACAAGGTGAACGCCTACGCCCGCAACAAGATACGCGAGCAGTTCAACACCTGGCGGGACAAGGCCAAACCTGCAGACGGCGGGGCCAACCCGAGGGATGCCTGCAAGCTCTCAATCTTTCCGAGGCGTGCGGGGGATCGGATGGACGGGGCCTCACCGCCCTTTGCGGAGGACGGGCTTTCTCTGTTTTTCGTCCAGTCGGCGGGTACCGGCGCCCTTTAGCTGAGACCACCAGCCCTTATCGACCGCCTCCGCAGGGACCTCAGGGACCTTGTCGGAGGCTTCGCCAGTAGGAGGCCCGGCTACCGGACCGCCTGCGCCTATACCTTCCTCAGGACCCTGGCTCGCCATGCTCTCCGACCCACCCGTGTTTGAGACCGTAAACCCCGTCCTACGAGGCCCAGCGCACCCCAAATGGGAGCACCAGGTCGAGATGGAAAGAGGGATGCTGCGCGATGGCGCCGACCGTGTGAGAGACCGTGTCATAACGGCCACCGAGCGCAAACAGATGACCCGCCTGGCTCCCATCCGGGGGCTCATGCAGGACTGGTTGCCCGAGGTAGCGATGCACCTGAGAGACTGGTGCAAGTCCTATGCGAAGTCCAGGGCACCCAAGCCCATCGCCCTGGAGAAGCTCCTCCACGCTGATGAGTACGTGATGAGCCTCATCGCCATCCGCACCATTTTGGATAGCATCACTACCGAGCGGACCTACATCACGGGGCTGGCGGTCGAGATCGGCCGGTGCTGTGAGCACGAGCAGAAAATCCGGGCGTGGGAGGCCAAGGACCCCGACCTCTTCTACAAGGTCCAGGCCCACCTCGACCGTACTGACGCGACCTCCAACCACCGCAAGCTGGTCAACATCAACCGCTTCAACCACCTCATGCAGACCGGGGAGCTTGACATTGAGTGGGCGAAATGGGGCCCTGACATGCAACTTCGGGTGGGCCTCCAGCTCATCAACATCGTCATCCAGGCGACCCGTTGGTTTGAGATCGTTGGCGACCCTAACCACGTCACCGGCCTTCGGAATAACCGGCCCGCCTTCCGCCTCGTGGTGAAGGAGGGCCTGGCCGAGTGGATCGGGAAGAAGCTGGACGACTTGGAACTCAACTCGCCAGCCTACAAGCCCACCGTCATCCCGCCCAAGCCCTGGGTGGATACCCGCACGGGAGGCTACTGGACCCCTTACGTCCGCACCCCGCGCCTAATCCGCTTCAAGGCCAACCAGGAGGAACAGAAGGACCGCGCGGCCGACGACTACGAGGCACTCGACATGCCATTGGTCTACGAGGCCATCAACTATCTCCAGGATGTGCCCTGGCGGATCAACGCTCGGGTCCACTCCGTGGTCTCCGAGGCCTGGCGCCGTGACCTCGGCCTGGGCGGGATGCCCTTGAGCAATGAGAAGGAGAGGCCTGGGGCGCCGGCCGACATTGAGACCAATGAGGAGGCCAAGGGCAAGTGGAAGCGGTCTATCGGCGAGCACGTCCGCCAGGAGATCGAACGAGTGGCCCAGGCCCGCACCGTCACCCGCACTCTCGGAGTCGCCTTCGAGTACAGCCAGGAGGAGGAGTTCTACTTCCCGCACATGCTGGACTTCCGGGGGCGCATGTATCCTATCCCCGTGGGTCTACAGCCCCAAGGCGACGACCTCTCCCGGGGTCTGTTAGAGTTCGCCGATGGAAAGCCCGTGCGGGTGGGCGAGGACGGGAATGGGGCGGCCGGCTGGCTGGCGGTCCACCTCTCCGCGTGCTGGGGCTACGACAAGGCGAGCTACGAGGACCGCATCCAGTGGGTCCGGGACCGGGAGCCCCTATGGCGCCGGATCGCGGCCGACCCGCTGGGGAACCTTGAGTGGGCCGCCTCCGAGGTGGACAAGCCCTGGTGCTCGCTCGCGGCCATCTTCGAGTGGGTGGACTTCCTGGAGACGGGGGAGGGCTTCATCTCCCACCTCCCGGTCTCCGTGGACGGAACCTGCAACGGTATCCAACACCTCTCCGCTATGACGCGGGACGAGGTGGCCGGCGAGTACGTCAACCTGGTGCCGGGCCCGAAGCCGCGCGACATCTACAAGTTCGTGGCCGACCGGGTGCAGGAGAAGTGCGAGCGCATCGAGGCGGACGGCGGCCTCAACGCAGAGCACGCCACCTACTGGCTCGACCTCTGCAACCGCAACCTGCCCCGGAGCCTCACCAAGCGCCAGGTCATGGTGGTGCCCTACGGCGGCTCGAAGGACTCCTTCTTCAACTACACGCGCATCTGGCTGGACGAAGCAGACCCGATGCCGCGTGGGTTGGACTGGAGCCTGGAGAGCACCAAGGAAATGTCGGCGCTCCGCAACAAGCGGCTCTCCTTCATGGTGCCCCTCATGTGGGACGAAGTGCGGGCCGTGGTGTCGGGCGGTATCGAGGTCATGGAGTGGCTCCAGAAGTGCGCCAAGGCGACGACCTCCGGTAACCAGCCGCTATTCTGGACCACGCCTAGCGGCTTTGTGGTTCGCCACTTCTACGGGCTCCAGACATCCAAGAAGATTGAAACGATGCTGGACGGCCAGCGCGTCCAGCTCCGTGTGTTGGAGCAGACCCCCGACCTCGACAAGGCGTCCCAGCTCCGGGGGGTCTCCCCGAACTTCGTCCATTCCCTCGACGCCTCGGCCCTCGCCCTCTCACTGAAGGCCGCCAAGGAGCGGGGCATCGTAGGTTTCACCTCCGTCCATGACGCCTACGGGACCCACGCCGCCGATATGTGGCCGCTCTATCATATCCTCCGGGAGGCCTTCGTTCTGGTCCACTCCGAGAACATGCTGGCCGCCTACCGGGCGTCCTGTGAGAACGTGGTGGTCGCCCAAATGATGGCTGAGCGGCCGGAGTTAGACGTGGAGAAGGCCATCGAGCTGGCCAACGATGTCCTACCGGCTCTCCCCTCCCTGGGCCGGCTCAATCTCGGCGACGTACTCTCCTCCGACTACTTTTTCGCCTGAGAAAAGATCAACAATAACAATAGCTTGTAGAACCCTCCTATTTGAGAAGACCTAGCGCCAGCCGCCGGGCCTCCTCAAGGCAAACATCGGCCAAGACTTAGCGCGGTCCACGGTCGGAGGGCTCCAGAGGAAACTCTGGGGCCTTCGCCATTTCCAGCGCCCATCATTCCCCTTCCCGGAGACCACCCATGGCCAAGAGACGGTTCACTTCGATCATCCGTATGGGCGCGTCCGCCTTCACCCTCACCCTCAAGGAACCCGCAGGCGCCACGTTCATCTGGGACCTCCCCCCGGCCGGCGACGACCAGGGCCGCTTCGAGGGCAGAGCCTCCCGTGATGCCCGCGCCAAGGTCCACGAGACCCTGGGCGGCTTCGCCAAGGAGCTGTGCATCCGGCACGGCATCAGCCGCCACGGGCACTCCGCCAGCGACGTGAGGATGGCCGCCTGATGGGTTTCGACATCTTCGTTCCCGACCACGGCGCCCCCTACCGACGCTACTGGGCCAATTTCTGCGGCACCCTCGTGTGCGTCGGAACCGCCCCCTGCCAGCCGGGAGACCTCGCCTGATGAAGCTCCATGGCGTCCAGCCCCTCGACTGGGACCGAGTCCACACCGCCGCCCGCAAGGAAGCCCTCCGTGTCGCCGCCCAGGCGCTCGATGGCATCCAGCGGGAAGCACCGCACCTCCAGGTGGCCGCTGTGGCCGCCCTCTTCGCTGCCTTCGCCCAACGCACCGGCGGATCGGCGGAGACCATGCACCACCTCGGAAGCCGGATACTCCGCCCCGAGGCCCATCACACCAAGGACAACGGCGTGGCCCAAAGCACCCTCGACTTCGTGGGTCTTTGCGTCATGGGCCAGGAGGTAGTCGAGGCATGATTACGCGCGTCTGGTTCCGAGATGGCTTCGGCCGCCGCCAGTTCACGGGGGTCCGTTACGGCGACACCTCCTGGCCATCCTACTCCGAGTGGATGCCGCCGGGCACCCTCGACCCCTACCTCTAAGGAACCCCCTCACCATGGCACAGCCCACCAAGCGCCAATACCAGTTCTCACCCTTCGGCGAGGCCATCCACCCCTGGGTCAACAAGCCCGACACCAAGTTCAACGACGACGGCGTCTACAAGATGGGTCTCCGGGTCTCCGGCGATGACGCCATCAAGCTCGCGGCGGAAATCCGCGCGGCCTCGGAAGCCTACCTCGAAGAGGTGACCGCCGAGATGACCCCGGGCGAGCGCAAGAAGTGGACGCTCTACGTTCCCTTCAAGGAGGAGGAGGACGACAACGGCAACCCCACGGGCGCCATCGTCTTCGACTTCAAACAGAACGCCAAGATCAAGCTCAAGTCGGGCGGGATCAAAGAGGTCAAGATGAACCTCGTGGACGGCAACGGCGTGGCATCGAGCAAGGCCATCTTCGGCGACTCGACCGTCCGCACCCAGTTCGCCTTGCGTGACATCAAGATGACCTCGGGCAAACAGGCCGGCGTCCGCCTCGACTTCTGCGGCGTCCAGTGGACCAAGCTCGGCACCGGCTCGGCCGGCGGCGGGTTTGGCAAGGTCGAGGGCTTCGAGGGTCCGGGCGAAGACACCCCGAGCTTCGGTAATGCCTCCGGCGGCGGCGCAACACCCAGCGGGGACTACTGAGCCATGGGCCTCGACGCAGGCCGGGCTTTCCAGCCCTCGCCATCCAAGAGCACCGTTCGGGTCGATGCCACCACCACCACCTCCCGGACGGCGCTCCCCGCGTTCGCCGGGGGGCAGGTGAGGGTGACCGGAGGCCTCGGTGATTGCCGCCTCACTTTCGGCGACAGCACGGTGACAGCCGCCACGCCCGCCGTAGGAAACCCCGGGTCCATGCTCATCAAGGCAGGCTCGGTGGAAGTCTTCACGGTTCCTCCGGGGACCACCCACGTCGCCGTCAAGACCGATACCGCTACGGCCAGCATCGAGCTGACGCCAGGGTTCGGCCTCTAACCCGGCCGAGAGGAACATCTCATGCTCAAAGTAATGGCCCCCTCCCGGGCGGGCCTTCAACGGCTCAAGTCCGGGCGGTGGTACCTCCCCCGAGAGCTAGGCTCGGCGGCCACGAACGGCGGAATGGTGGCGGGCGTCATCAACCTAACGGCGTGCTACATCCCGGAGCGCATCACGGTGGCCGCCATGGGAACCAAGATCGGCACGGTGGGCCCCGGTGGGTCCTGCCAACTGGCCTCCTACACGCACAACTTCAACACTGGCGGCCCCGGACTCCTGGAGGCCTACACCGCCTCCATGTCTACGGCTGTGCTGGGCGAGATCAGCAACCCACCGATCCCGACCAACATTGTGCTGGAAGAAGGGGTCCACTGGTTCGCCCTCAACGCCGATAACGCCACCGCCCTCTTCAGCGTAGCCGGTGGCCAGGGCACCAATTACGGGGCCATGATCGGCAGCCCGGTGTCGGCCATAGGATCGGGCTCGGCCGCCCTGGTAGGCCTCACCACCCCGGGGGCCTTCGGCACTTGGCCGGCGGACCTCAGCGGGGCAACCTTCACGGGCGTCATGTCGAAGACCCCGCAAATCCAGTACCTCGTGGGCTGAGGTGGCCGTCACCAAGAAGGCGCCCCTCCGACACTGGGCCGCCCGCACACGCTCGACCGACGCCCGGGGCAAGGCCAATGGCTACCGCTCCGGGCTCGAAGCCAAGAACGCCAAACACCTAGAGGCCCTCGGGGCAGAGGTCCTCTTCGAGACGTTCAAGGTCCCCTACATCATCCCCGCCTCGAAGCACCACTACACGGTGGATTTCCGGCTCCCCAACGGCGTCCTCATCGAGACCAAAGGCCGCTGGATGGCGGTGGACCGGGCCAAGCACCTCTTCGTCCGCTCCCAGTACCCGGACCTCGATATCCGCCTGGTATTCGACAACCCCAAGACCGTCATCGCGCCGGGCTCCAGCACCACGGTGGTGCAATGGGCCGAGAAGCACTCATTCCTCTGGAGCACCAAGCTCATCCCCGAAGAGTGGGTCCGCGAGCCGGGCCCCGCATTATCACCCGACGAGGTCCTCAAGGCGGGCCCGGTGGGCTTCCTAGACTTCCTAGCCACGGAGAAGAAGACCAAATGAAGACCTACGCCGACATCAAGGCCGAGACCGAAACCCGTCGCCTGGAGAGCGACCTTCAGAACCTCGCCACCGCCCATGTGCAGCTCCAGGAGACCATCGAGGCGGTGGACGAGGAGCAGGTACAGCGCCGCCAGCTCCAGCAGGAGATCGACGCCATCGGGTCTGGTGCCCGGCCCACCTTGAGCACCGTCAAGGCGCTCTACGCCCGCGCCATGAAGCTCCGGTCATGAGCGACTCCCCGACCCCCGGTGTGACCGGCTCCCTCGACACCCTCTCCAGCCTCGTCGGCGCGGAGGTCTCCAACCAGGCGGGCCGCCTCATGCGGCTCCAGAACCTCCAGTCCCGGGCCCTCGACGCCAAGGCGGCCTACAGCAAACTGATGCAGGAGATCAGCGACATCCAGGTGGTCTACCACGCGGAGATGGGCGCCTATGTTCCAGTGGCGGCCTCGTAACGCCACCCGCCGGATCGTCGTCCACTCCTCGCACTTCCCCCGCGATGTCCCAAACCACACCAAGGTGTTGCGGGCGAAGGGCCGGGAGAAGGGGCTGCTCGAAGTCGGCTACCACTTCGTCATCGAGCCCGACTGCAGGGTGTCGGAGTGTCGGCCTCAGGTTGCCATCGGGTCCCACACCCCCGGCTACAACCAGGATAGCATCGGCATCTGCCTGGCGGGCGACTACCGCACGGGCCATTCCCCCGGCCAGCTAGAGACCCTGCTCTTCCTCGTCGTCCGCCTCAAGCTGGAGTTCGGGGATGTGGCGGTGCTGGGCCACACCGAGCTGAACCGATACCTCACCCGTGAACTCCGCTGCCCGCACCTCGACATGGACCAGCTCCGTGTCGCCCTCGGCGTAGCCCTACAAGGCGAGACCCTCCCACCCATGCAGACCGCACCCCCGGCGCCCGTCTTCAAGCTGACGCCCCAGCAGACCCTCATCCTCGACTACCTGGCGTCCGGCCGCACGCTCACCACCAAGGTGGCCATCGTGTCGCTCGGCATCATGTCGCTCTCTTCCCGCATCGCGGAGCTTCGGGCCCTAGGCCACAAGATCACCGACCGGGAAGCCAAGGACCACTTCGACCGCCGGTACGTGAAGTACCAGCTCGAAGGGGCCACCGCCCAACCCGAGGAGTAGGACCGATGGGAGCAGTTCCGCCGGCCCTGGTCCGGGCATTCGAGGGGCGCATCACCCTCACCGCCGCCGAGCTGTGCCGACTGCTCCCTCTGGACCCTGAGACCCTGAGGGGCCACATTAGGCGCGGCCATATCAGCTACGTCCAGACCGGCCTCGGGGATAAGTCGCCTCGCCGCGTCTTCACCCTGGCACACGTCATGGATTTCCTCGAAGGGCGGGACCGAACCGAATGCCTCTCCTCAAGCGCCCAGGTTCGGCGGTCTACAGCTACGACTTCAAGCGGGGCCGCCGCCGCTTTTCTGGCTCGACACACTGCACGGACCTACGGAGTGCCAAAGCAGTAGAGCGCCTTGCCATCCTAGCGGCCGAGGAGGAGGTCAATGCGGGCCGTGATGCCGCCCCAAAGGTGATGACCTTTATGGCGGCCACGGCCCGGTACTGGGCGGAGGTCGGCGAAGGGACGGCGACCCCGAAGAAGGCCGAGGCGGAACTCCACCGGCTTGCCGCCCTAGTAGGCGAGAAGACCCCGCTCCGGGAGATCACCGACGACCTCGTGGCCAAGCTGGTTGCCCAGCGCCGCCGGGAGTACGTCAAAGGAGAGCCGGCGCGAGGACGCATCTCTGCATCCACCGTGAACCGCACCACCACCCAGCTCCTCCGCCGCATCCTCACCCGGGCCAAGCTGGTCTGGAAGGAGAAGCTACCCGACGAGCCCAACTGGCGGGTGCACATGCTCAAGGAGCCCAAGGAGCGGGTCCGCGAGCTGCGCTACGATGAGGAGGAGAAGCTCGATGCCGCCGAGAGGGCCGACTACAAGGCGCCCCGCATCTTCGCCCAGGTGACGGGCCTTCGGCGGCGTGAGGTCGCCGGCCTGCGCTGGTCCCAGGTGGACTTCGCCAACGGCACCATCAGCGTGGTGGGCAAAGGGGATAAGCCGCACGTCCTACCCATCACCGACGAGCTTCAAGACCTCCTCGTCCCGCTCCAGGGCCACCACCCCGAGGCGGTCTTCACGTTCGTTGCCCAGAAGAACCGGCTCTGTCCCCGGACGAAGACCCGCTACGTCAAAGGCCAGCGATACCCGGTGACCTACGAGGGCCTCGGGACCCACTTTGGGCGCACGGTTCGCAAGGCCGGCATCAAGGGCTTCCGCATCCACGACCTCCGGCACACCGCCGCAACGCGGACCCTGAGGGCCACCGGCAACCTCCGGCTGGTCCAGCAAATGCTCGCCCACTCCTCGCCCACGACCACCGCCAAGTACGCCCACGCCACGCTCGAAGACATGCGGGAAGGGATGGCCCGCGCCACCTCTGACGGTATCCGCCGCCGCACGGCAGCACACGGGAAAGAACACGAGAAGGAGATCGGAAACCCAACCGACTGATTTGCTTAACGAATATCGGATGGGCTTGCTGGCTTCTAAGCGGCAGGTCCCTGGTTCGAGCCCAGGCGGGGTCGCCAGCTCTTTTCGGAGGCGTTGAAAAGCCTGGAAGCCCGATCGCATCAGTGTCCTGACATCTGTGTTTTGGAGCGTCTCCAACTCATATCATTGGGGTCATGAAGTTGGTGATACCGCCGATGGCTCACCTCCTCCGCGACAAGCTAGCACTACCTGGGCACTTTGACCGCATCATCCGGATGGACGTTCGCTTCCTGGTGTCCGAATAGCGGACGGACACGGAAAATTGGGCGTCCGTGAACCAAATGTTCTGCTACCGCCTACGAGATTGGGCGTGCGATGCCAGGTGGGCTTCTGGCTCAAGCAGCACCTTTTCGAGGTCAGATGATAATTCCTACCAACTCCCTCATACGCCCAAGAAACGAGCATAGAAAGCAAAGCGGTAAGGTCTATCAGCTACGCGTCGGAACGTTGAAGGCGACTGCGGAAATGCCAGCGTTGTAAGCCTTCACGTTTCGGTCGGCGCTCGGTGACGTGGCAGATCTAGCCCACCGAACCTATCTCGTTTTCTTTCGTTGAGCGTGATGCGCCGCCTTCGACGAGCAGCAAGGGAGTTCATGCCGGATACCGTCCCATCACCGCTTCAGACATCGACAGAGGTCTCGTTCAAAGGGCGAGGTTTAGGTCGCATGCGAGGCACCAAGCTTGCCTTGTTGATCTGCCCGAGATGCTCGCAACGGAATGCACCGAAGATCGAGGCCAAAGGCTATTGCAACTGGTGCTCCTATGAGCCGTCTCAGCAGGATGCCGAGCCTGCGCTGCAGGTACAGAGCGTCGCCAGAGAACGGTGAAGTGGGGCGGATATCCGATCTAACCGTGCTCGAATAACGCGAGGATGGTCTGAATCACGGCTGCCCCGACGAATATCGGGAGCCTTTCTCCGCCCTCGGAACACTCGGCCTCTAGGGCAAGGCAATACGCAGCATTGACGGCAGTAAAATACATGAAAGACGTGACGCTTCTTCGATATAATGATGGCACACGTCGAAAGACATATCCTGCCACATTGGGTGAAAGCGTCCCGAGTCTATCGCAAGCATGACGATGCTCCTGATTCGCTCGGAAGCATCGTTGCTCAGCCTCAGAAGCCGAATCGCACGTAGGGGCGAGGCGCATACGCGTAGGGCCGGGGTGCATAGGCGTAGGGCCGGTAGTACGGACGCCGATAACCATAGCCGTAGACCGGCACCGGGCGCGGCGCGTAATAGCCGAAGGCGCGGGACGTCGCCCGGCAGCCGAATGCAGACGGGTAGTAGCCATACCCACAATAGCCGGCGGCCTCGGCGGTTGTCGTGATGGCGGCAGCCATCGTCAGACCGCCGACGACGGCACCGATAAGGCCAAAAGTCTTGACATGCTTCATGACACGAACTCCAGATCGCATCCCGTCGGGATTAAACCTTCACCCTGGGGCGTGTTGTATCAAGTCATCCTGTCGCTGAACGAATTCTGACCATTTGTCTCTGCGGGCGACCTTGCGACCGAAATAAGCTTGAGCGCGCGATTTCGTGATTGATCGAGGTTTACGGAGCGGGTTCCGCCGTAGCTTGAGCGACCATCTCCTCCGCAAAAACCCAAGTTGACGGTGAGCGTTTTAGGCTTTCCTCGCCGGCCATTCCCAAGACCGATCGGACCCGTTCGATGACCGACCTCAAGACCCTGCGCGACGTGTCTGGCCTGAGCTCCGCACCGGCCCGACTCCGAGGATCCGCCCTGGTGATGATCGACCTGCAGAACACCTATCGCGAGGGCATTATGCGCCTGGAACAAGTGGAAGCCGCCATCGCCGCCGCACGCGAACTCCTGAGCCGTGCGCGAGCGGCGGGCATCCCGGTCGTCCACATCCAGCACGATGCCGGACCGGGCTCGCCCTACGACGTTTCCGCCGATATCGGTCGAATCAGCGACGAGGTGGCGCCGCAGGGTGACGAAACCGTCATCGTGAAAAACTATCCGAATGCCTTTGTCGGCACGGATCTGCAGAAGCATCTCGACGAAGCTGATATCAAGTCGGTGCTGCTCGCCGGGTTCATGACGCATATGTGCATCAATTCCACGGCGCGCGGTGCCTTCAATCTCGGCTTCAGCCCCACCGTCGTGGCCTCGACCACCGCCACAAGGGCTCTGCCTGGCCTCGACGGTTCCGTCGTGCCCGCGAGCGCGCTCCAGGCCGCGAGTCTCGCCGCGCTCGGCGATCTTTTCGCCGTCATCGCATCGACCGTGAGTGACATCGCGGACTGACCCAGCCGGGAGCCCGAGACTTCTGCCGAAGAGGGGAACGTGTGCGACGCAGCATCGTTCGGCTTCTGAAGCAGGAGCTCCGGTCATGAAAATAGAAACCGTCGCAGATCTCGTCGTCGAAACCCTGCAGCAGGTCGGCGTCAGACGGATCTACGGCGTCGTCGGCGATAGCCTCAACGCGATCACCGAGTCGATCCGCGCGCGTGGTGTCATCGACTGGGTGCATATGCGCCATGAGGAAGTCGGCGCCTTCGCAGCCGGCGCGGAAAGCCAGCTTACCGGCCAGCTGGCGGTCTGTGCCGGTTCCTGCGGCCCCGGCCACGTCCACCTCGTCAACGGGCTGTTCGATTGTCATCGAAGCCGGACCCCAGTCCTGGCCATCGCTGCGCATATCCCCTCGGCCGAGATCGGTTCCGGCTACTTCCAAGAAACCGATCCGAAAGCCCTGTTCGCGCAATGTAGCCACTATTGCGAACTCGTCTCCGACCCGTTGCAATTGCCGTTCGTCCTCGAGAACGCGATTCGTGCTGCCGTCGGGCAGGGAGGCGTCGCAGTGGTGATCATTCCAGGCGACGTGGCGCTGAAGGATGCGCCGACCCGTGCCATCTCCCCCAATGCGGGACTGTTGCCGGCAAGGCCCATAGTCCGCCCGGCGGAGGCCGAGCTCAATGCGCTGGCCGAACTTCTCGACAGCTCGTCGAAGATCACCCTGCTCTGCGGCCGCGGCTGCGCTGGCGCCCATGCCGAATTGCTTCAGCTTGCCGACACGCTGAAGAGCCCCATCGTTCATGCCCTCGGAGGCAAGGAATTCGTCGAGTACGACAACCCTTTCGATGTCGGGATGACCGGTCTCATCGGTTTCTCGTCGGGCTACGCAGCGATGCATTCCTGCGAGACGCTGCTGATGCTCGGCACAGACTTTCCCTACAAACAATTCTATCCCGCCAATGCCAAGGTTGCGCAGATTGATATGAGTGTCTGTCCGGCGACATATTGAGTGATGTGAGGGGTTTGTGATTCAAGGCTGCCTGTGTGGAGGCTGCCGATGTGGACGACTGAGAACCGGACCC
>NZ_JBHTND010000031.1:0-46196 GCF_042679825.1 Methylobacterium marchantiae
AGGACCACAACAGCCCGGAGACGATGTACGCCGAGGCCGGCCTCGACGCCGACGGCATCGTCAAGACCGTCAATGCGGCGCTGCCGGGACAGAAGGCCGGCCGCCTCCGGCTGGCCTGACATCTTCGGGCGGGATGTGACGCACCGATCGTGCGATCACCTCCCGCGCCCGTGCAGCAGGCGCTTGATTCACGCAATCGAACGCCCCGCATTGGGCTGCTCGGTGAGCATCCGAAGGGCTTTTGCGAGGCCGGCCTCGACGTATTTCGCGGCCTGTGGAGAGGTCTGAGTGATGTAGGCCGCGATCTGGTCGAGATCGTCCGCTGCACGTCGAGAGAAAAGCAGCCTCACTGTCTTTACATCGCTGAGCGAGGCCGGTGCCGCTCGAACGCTGCGGCGACGAGCGCGTCTGCTTCCCCTTCGATGACGTCGCCGCGACCGATCTGTGCCAGCCCCTCCAGAACGAATGGCAGATCATCGGGCTCGATGTCGCTTGCGGCATTCCGGCGGGCAGGCATGAGAATCGCGTTTACGACGCTGTCCCGCTCGGCTGGTGGCATCCGACGCATCGCCTCGGCGGCTTGATCTACGATATCGCTCATCGATGGGCCTCCACGCGGTATCCTACCATAGTTCGAATTTTGCGACCCACTGCCACGGTAGGCGCGGCGGCTGAAACCGAGCGAGCGTTCCAGATTTCCGGCGCGAGCGGGGATCGGGTCCGGCCTCCGACACGATCGAGAATGCCCGATATCGCTTGTGTTGTGGCGCACGACCATTCCTGGGTGTGGCTCCCCTGCGCTTGTCCGGCGCCGGTATCGATGACAAAAGCGCGCTTCTGAGGTCGGGCCGTTACGGTCCGATTCCCGTTCGATCCCCTGACCCTACGAGAGAAATGACAGAGGCGACCCCTTCCGGCAGGTTCGACGAGAGCCGTTTCGATGCCGGCCCGGTCCTCATCACCGGTGCGAGTGGTTTTCTCGGTGCCGCTCTCGTGGACGTGTTCCGCAAGGCGGGCTTTTCCGTGCGGATCATGGTGCGGGCCTCGTCCCCGCGCACCAACCTCGTCTGGACCGACGTGGAGATCGTCGAGGGCGACATGCGCGACCGTGCATCGGTCGCCGCCGCGCTCGCCGGACAGCGCTACCTCGTCCATGCCGCCGCCGATTACCGGCTCTGGGCGCCGGACCCGGAGGAGATCGTCCGCACCAACCGCGACGGCGCCGTCATCCTCATGGAGGAAGCCCTGCGCGCCGGGATCGAGCGCATCGTCTATACGTCGAGCGTCGCCACCATCAAGCCGCATGACGACGGCACGCCCGCCGACGAGACCCGGCCCCTGACCCCCGGCACGGCCATCGGCGCCTACAAGCGCAGCAAGGTCGTGTCCGAGCGCGTGGTCGAGGAGATGGCGGCACGCAACGGCCTGCCCGTCGTCATCGTCAACCCGTCGACGCCCATCGGCCCCCGCGACGTCAAGCCGACGCCCACCGGCCGCATCATCGTGGAAGCGGCGCTCGGACGGATGCCGGCCTTCGTAGATACCGGCCTCAACCTCGCCCATGTGGACGACGTCGCACACGGCCATCTCCTGGCCCTGCGCCATGGGCGGACCGGCGAGCGCTACATCCTCGGCGGCGAGAACGTGCTCCTGTCGCAGATGCTCGCCGACATCGCCGGCATGGTCGGGCGCAAGCCGCCGACGATCAACCTGCCGCGCGCCGTGGTCTATCCGATCGCGTTCGTCTCCGAGCAGATGGCCCGGTTCACCGGCAAGGCACCGTTCGCGACCATCGACGGGATCAAGATGTCGCGCTACCGCATGTTCTTCACCGATGCCAAGGCACGGGCCGAACTCGGTTACACCGCGAGGCCCTATCGCGAGGGCCTGTCGGACGCCCTCGCGTGGTTCCGCCAGTCGGGATACGTGAAGTGAGCGCCACCCTCGACAACGCGACGGATGCGCGTTCGGGCAAGGGGCACAAGGACGAGAACTTTCCCGTCGCCTCCCACCTGATCCACCCGAAGAATCGCGGCGCCATCCTGGCGTTCTACGATTTCGTGCGGGCGGGCGACGATGTCGCCGATCATGCCGAGCTGCCGCCCGAGCGCAAGATCGCGCTCCTGGATCGGCTCGCCGATGCCCTCACGGGCAAGGGGCCGTCCGACCCGGAGGCCGAGCCGCTGAAGCGCGAACTCGCCACGCGCGGCCTGCCGCCGACCCACGCCCTCGAACTCCTCGACGCCTTCCGTCTCGATGCCGTGAAGAACCGCTACGAGGACTGGGACGACCTCATCGCCTATTGCCGGCTCTCGGCCATGCCGGTCGGGCGCTACGTCCTCGACGTCCATGGCGAGAACCCTGCCGTGGTCTGGGGACCGTCGGACGCGATCTGCGCCGCGCTCCAGATCATCAACCACCTGCAGGATTGCGCGAAGGATTACCGCCGCAACGACCGCGTCTACCTGCCCAGGGACGTGCTCGACCGCCACGGCGTCACCGTGGAGGCGCTGGCCGCCGACAGGGCGTCCCCTGCCCTGCGCGCCGTCATCCGCGAACTCGCCGAGCGGACGATGGTGCTTCTCGACGAGGGCGCGATCCTGCCCGACCTGATCGACGACCTGCGCCTCAGCCTCGAGATCGCGGCGATCCACCGGCTCGCCGTGGTGCTCACCAAGGGGCTGCTCACCCGCGACCCGCTCTCCGAGAAGGTCCATCACGGCAAGGCGGGGTTCGCCCTGACGGCGCTTGGCGGGATCGCCGCGACGCTGGCGCGGCGCCCGCTCCGCTCGCGCATTCTCCGCCGTCAGGCCATGCGCGTCGCGAGCCACGGAGCCCGGCCATGAGCGCCACCGCATCGCCCGCTCCCGCGACCGCGGAGACGCGGGAAGCCGCCCTGCCTGCCGCCGGCTCCTCGTTCTACACCGCCATGCGGCTGCTGCCGAAGGATCGCCGCGAGGCGATGTACGCGGTCTACGCCTTCTGCCGCTCCGTCGACGACGTCGCCGACGATGGCGGACCGGCGCCGGTCCGCGCGGCCGAACTCGACCGCTGGCGCGCCGATATCGACGCCCTCTATGCCGGCAACCCGGCCCCGCGCGTGCGCGACCTCGTGGTGCCCATCCGGCGCTACGGCCTGCTGCGCGAGGATTTCCAGGCGGTCATCGACGGCATGGCGATGGATGCGTTCGAGGACATCGTCGCCCCCGACGAGGCCACCCTCGATCTCTATTGCGACCGGGTCGCCAGTGCGGTCGGGCGGCTGTCCGTGCGCATCTTCGGCCTGCCCGAGGCCGACGGCATCCGCCTCGCCCATCACGAGGGCCGCGCGCTGCAGCTCACCAACATCCTGCGCGACATCGACGAGGATGCCGAGCGCGGCCGCCTCTATCTCCCACGTGAGAAGCTCGCCGCCATCGGCCTCGCCGACCCGACGCCGCAGAGCGCCATCGCCCATCCCCGTATCGGCGAGGTCTGCCTCGCCGTGGCGAAGGAAGCGCAGGACCATTATTCCGAGACCTGGGCGATCATCGATCGCAGCCCGCGCAGGGAGACCAAGGCCCCTCGCCTGATGGCGGCGGCCTACCGGCTCTATCTCGACGCGGTGCTGAAGCGCGGCTGGGCCATGCCCCGCGCCCGGGTGAAGCCCTCGAAACTCGCCCTCCTCGGCGTCGCCCTGCGCCACGGGATCCTGTGATGACGGGAACGCAGACCGGAACGGTCCACGTCGTCGGTGCAGGCCTCGCGGGCCTGTCGGCCGCCGTGTCGATGGCCGAGCGCGGCCATCGCGTCATCGTGCACGAGGCCGCCAAGCAGGCGGGCGGGCGCTGCCGTTCGTATTTCGATGCGACGCTCGGCCTGACCATCGACAACGGCAATCACCTGCTGCTGTCCGGCAACCGCTCGGCACTCGATTTCCTCAAGCTGGTCGATGCGCCCTCGGACGCTCTGACCGGGCCGGAGGAAGCCGAATTCCCCTTCGCCGACCTGAAGACCGGCGAGCGCTGGACCCTGCGGCCGAATGCCGGCCGGGTGCCGTGGTGGGTGCTCCAGGCCTCGCGCCGCGTGCCCGGCAGCCGGGCCATGGATTACCTCGCGCCCCTGAGCATCCTGCGAGCCGCGTCCGGCAAGGCGCCGGGCCGCGGCGGCACGATCGGCGAGCGCATGGAATGCTCCGGGCCGCTCTACGAGCGTCTCTGGCATCCGGTGCTTCTCGCCGCGCTCAACACCGACCCGCAGGAGAGCGATGTCGGGCTCGCCGCCACCATCCTGCGCGAGACGCTGGGCGCGGGCGGCGCCGCCTGCCGTCCGCTGATCGCCGTGGGCGGTCTCTCCGCGGCCTTCGTCGATCCGGCCCTCGCCTATCTCGAGAAGCGCGGGGCCGAACTGCGCTTCGGCCGTCGCCTGCGCGGTCTCGGTGCCGGCGAGGGACGTGTCGACACCCTGCTCTTCAGCGACGAATCGGTCACGCTCGGCCCGGACGATTCGGTGGTGCTGGCGCTGCCGCCCTGGGTCGCCGCCGACCTGATCCCCGGTCTCTCCGCGCCGAAATCCTACCGCTCCATCGTCAACGCCCATTTCGCGGTTCTTCCTCCACAGGGCTCGCCGTTACTTCTGGGCGTGGTGAACGGCCTGACGGAATGGCTGTTCGCCTATCCCGATCGACTGTCGGTGACCATCAGCGGTGCGGATCGCCTGCTCGATGTGTCGCGCGAAGACTTGGCCAGGCAGATCTGGGCCGAGCTCTCGACTTTGACCGGACTTGCACCGGAACTGCCAAGCTGGCAGATCGTCAAGGAGAAGCGGGCGACCTTTGCGGCGACGCCCGAAGAGGCCGCACGACGCGCGAGCGCCGTGACGGCCCACGACAATCTCGTCCTGGCAGGCGACTGGACCGCGACCGGCCTGCCATCGACGATCGAGGGAGCGATCCGTTCGGGAACGACGGCCGCGCAAGCGCTCCTCAGGGGCGCGCCTGCGCGCCGTGAAGCTGTGGCGCGCGGCGCGGCGTGAGGAAGGGGCCGTGTATGGCGGCGCTCGAGGCGAGGACGATGCGAGAGGCATTCAAGAAGGTCGAGACGCTACAGCGTCCCAAGACCCAGGAAATCTCCCTGGACGACGTCGAGCATGGGGTGATGCGGGCGACGCAGGCCCTGACCAACCTCGTCCATGCGGACGGGCATCTCTGCTTCGAGCTCGAAGCGGATGCGACGATCCCCTCCGAATACATCATGTTCCACCAGTTCCGGGCGACGACCATCCCGCCCGACCTGATGGCCAAGATCGGCAACTACCTGCGCCGCACGCAGGGCAAACATGGCGGCTGGGCCCTCGTCCATGACGGCCCGTTCGACATGAGCGCCAGCGTGAAGGCCTATTACGCGCTGAAATTCGTCGGCGATTCGATCGAGGCCCCGCATATGCGGCGCGCCCGCGAGGCCATCCTGTCGCGCGGCGGCGCCGCCAATTCCAACGTGTTCACGCGGTTCCTGCTGGCCCTGTTCGGCGAGGTGCCGTGGCGCGCCGTGCCGGTGATGCCCGTCGAGATCATGCACCTGCCGAAGTGGTTTCCCTTTCACCTCGACAAGATCTCCTACTGGGCGCGCTGCGTGATCGTGCCCCTGCTGGTGCTGCAGGCCAAGAAGCCGCTCGCCAAGAACCCGCTCGGGCTCGGCGTCGCCGAATTGTTCGTGACGCCCCCCGACCACGTCCGGTCCTGGCCCGGCAGCCCGCACGCGACCTGGCCCTGGACGCCGATCTTCGGCGCCATCGACCGGTTGCTGCAGGTCACGCAGGATTATTTCCCGAAGAAGCGCCGCCAGCGCGGCATCGACAAGGCCGTGGCCTGGACGAGCGAGCGCCTCAACGGCGAGGACGGCCTCGGCGCGATCTTCCCGGCCATGGTCAACACCGTGCTGATGTACGAGGTGCTGGGCTATCCCGCCGATCACCCGCAGGTGCGGATCGCCTGCGAGGCCGTCGAGAAGCTCGTGGTGGTCAAGGAGCACGAGGCCTACGTCCAGCCCTGCCTCTCGCCGGTCTGGGACACGGCACTCGCCGGCCATGCCCTGCTCGAAGCTGGCGGACCCGATGCCGAGCATCAGGCCCGGCGCGGCCTCGACTGGCTGCGTCCGCTCCAGGTGCTCGACATCAAGGGCGACTGGGCGGCCGGCCGTCCCAATGTCCGTCCCGGCGGCTGGGCGTTCCAATACGCCAATCCGCACTTCCCCGACCTCGACGACACCGCCGTCGTGGTGATGGCCATGGACCGGGCGACGCGACAGCACGGGCTCGTCGCCGACGTGCCCGACTACGCCGTCTCCATCGCCCGCGCCCGCGAATGGGTCGAGGGCCTGCAATCGAGCGATGGCGGCTGGGCGGCCTTCGACGCCGACAACAACCATCATTACCTCAACAACATCCCGTTCTCGGATCACGGCGCCCTGCTCGATCCGCCCACCGCCGACGTCACCGCCCGCGTCGTCTCGATGCTGTCGCAGCTCGGCGAGACCCGCGAGACCTCCAAGGCCCTCGATCGCGGCGTGACATACCTCCTCGACGACCAGGAGGAGGACGGCTCCTGGTACGGCCGCTGGGGCATGAACTTCATCTACGGTACCTGGTCGGTCCTGTGCGCGCTGAACGCCGCCGGCGTCGATCCGGCCTCGCCGGAAATCCGCAGATCGGTGGCCTGGCTCATCCGCATCCAGAACCCGGATGGCGGCTGGGGCGAGGACGCCTCGTCCTACAAGATCGATCCGGCCTTCGAGCCCGGCTACTCCACCGCGTCCCAGACCGCCTGGGCGCTCCTCGCCCTGATGGCGGCGGGCGAGGCGGACGATCCGGCGGTGACGCGGGGCATCAACTACCTGACGCGGACGCAAGGCGCCGACGGATTCTGGTCCGAGGAGCGCTACACGGCGACCGGGTTCCCGCGGGTGTTCTACCTGCGCTACCACGGCTACCCGAAGTTCTTCCCGCTCTGGGCCATGGCCCGGTATCGCAACCTCAAGCGCAGCAACACGCGGTCCGTCGCCTACGGGATGTAGGCCCTTTCGGAACCTTCCCTTCTCCCCTCTGCGGGAGAAGGTGGCCCGCGCAGCGGGTCGGATGAGGGGAGCGCCATCTCCGGACAGGTCGCCCCCTCTCCCGCCTGCGCAGCAGGCACCCTCCCCCGCAGAGGGGGGAGGAATTTCGCGTTCCGGATTTTCCCATGCTCCCCATCCTCGCCGTCACCGGCCTCTCCAAGGAGGCGCGGCTCGCTACCGGTCCCGGAATCGAGGCCGTGGGGGCCGGCGGGTCGCCCGAGCGCCTGCGCACGCTCCTCGCCGCCCGCACCGAGCCCGGATGCCGGGCGGTGGTGAGCTTCGGCATCGCGGGAGGGCTCGATCCGGCCCTCGCTCCCGGTGACATCGTCATCGCCACCGGCATCGTCAGCGATGCGGGCCGCCGCGAGACTGATTTCGGCTACCGCGCGGCGCTCCTCGCCGCCCTGTCTCGGGCCGGTGTGAGGGCGCTGGGCGCTGACCTCGCCGGGGTCGACGCCGCCGTGATGAGCGTCGAGGCGAAGGCAGGGCTTCGTGCGCGCACCGGCGCGGCGGCGGTCGATATGGAATCCCATGTCGCCGCGGATTTCGCCGATCGTCACGGGCTTCCGTTCGCGGCGATCCGGGTGGTGTGCGACCCGGCCGGTCGCGCCCTGCCCGCCTTCGTCGCGACGGCGCTGAAACCGAACGGCGATCCCGACATCCTCGCCGTTCTGGCGGCGCTCGCCCGGCGCCCCGCGCATCTGCCGGCGCTGATCCGCCTCGCCCGCGATTCGGGCCGGGCCTTCGGGGCGCTCTCGCGGTCTCGCGCCGCCTTCGGCCCTAGCCTGGGGCTACCCGACGCCTGACGGGCCCGAGCTTCGCCCGAGCGGAAAACGAGAAGCCCCGCGATGCATCGGCATCGCGGGGCTTCTCGTTTCGATAAACCGTGTCGTGTGAAGTGGGTCAGGCCGCCGTGCGGTTGCGGGCTTCGCGCTTGGTGTCGACGCCCGAGGCTTTGATCTCGGACAGCTTCTGGGCGACGTTGCGGGAGAACACGAACTCGGCCGGGCGCTGGTTCTCGAGGCTGACCTCGGGAGCCATCTCGCCCTCGGTCTTGATGCCGCGGATGGCGTGGATCAGCGGCTTCCACGGCTTCTTCACGGAATCGACCACCGAGGAGGCCTCGTAGCCCGAATGGACCATGCAGTCGGCGCACTTCTCGTAATTGCCGGTGCCGTAGGAATCCCAGTCGGTCTCCTCCATCAATTCCTTGAAGGTGGCCGCATAGCCTTCGCCGAGCAGATAGCAGGGCTTCTGCCAGCCGAACACGGTGCGGGTCGGGTTGCCCCAGGGCGTGCAATGGTAGGTCTGGTTGCCGGCCAGGAAGTCGAGGAACAGGCCCGACTGCTGGAAGGTCCAGTTCTGGCGGCCCTTCTCCTTGCCGTGCCGGAACACGCCGCGGAACAGGTCCTTCGTGGCCTTGCGGTTCAGGAAGTGCTGCTGGTCGGGGGCGCGCTCGTAGGCGTAGCCGGGGGAGACGGTGATGCCGTCGATCCCGAGCTTCGTCACGGTGTCGAAGAAATCGGCGATCTTGTCGGCCGAGGAATTGTTGAAGAAGGTGCAGTTGATGGTGACGCGGAAGCCCATCTCCTTCGCCTTGGTGATGGCGGCGACGGCCTTGTCGTAGACGCCGCGCTGGCACACCGACTGGTCGTGCATCTCCTTGTCGCCATCGAGATGGATCGACCAGGTGAAGTACGGGCTGGGCTTGTAGTCCTTGATCTTCTTCTCGAGCAGCAGCGCGTTGGTGCACACGATCGCGAATTTCTTCTGCGCGATGATGCCCTCGACGATCTGCGGCAGATCCTTGTGGAGAAGCGGCTCGCCGCCGGCGATCACCACCATGGGTGCGCCGCACTCGCGTACGGATTCCAGCGCGTCCGCCACCGGCAGGCGCTTGTTCAGGATCTCGTCCGGATAGTCGATCTTCCCACAGCCGGCGCAGGCGAGATTGCAGCGGAACAGCGGCTCCATCATCATCACGAGCGGGTAGCGCTTGCGACCGGTGAGGTGCTGCTTGAGAATGTAGCCGCCAATCTTCGCGACGTAACGGAGGGGAATACCCAAGACGCGGCTCCTTATTTTTGGCCCCGATATGATCGGGTGCATTACCGTGAAAAGCGGCGGAATTCCAGCGAACTAGGTTGGAACCGCTCTCGATGGGCTCGCCTTGCCCGGTGGGCGGAACGTGTTTGCGCGGCCCTGGGACAATCCAGCCACAGGTTGGCCGGCCACAGGTCGGGTGGTGACTACCGCGTCGACATCGAGCCGACTTCGATGCCTTATCGCAAAGCCCGGTGCTTTTTCCTATTCGGTCAGGGAATGCCAGAACTGCGCCATTCCCGGCGGCCTCCCGGCTCGGCGCTTCCCTGTGTCCCAGCCGCCTGAAACATCGCCTTTCAACCGGGACGGGGCATGCTGCAGTGCGCGGGCGCACATCGGCGGGCACCTGCGCCGTACTGCGACGCCCGGTATTCTCCCCGCGTTGCATTCCCGTCTGCGGGTCATTACGGAAACGATCGAGCGATATGGACCGCTGCTCGTGCGTGCACGTGCGAGCGCGAATGACATCCGGTGACCCATCGACACGGAATTCATGTGTCCGGAGCGGCGCGCTGCGCTGCCGGGACTCGTGGATTGCGCTGCCAAGTGGTAACCGACCCTAGGACCGAGACCGGTCCCGTGCCGAGTGCGCCCGCCGCCCATCGCATTCGCGAGGCTGGCCGGTCATGCTCGGGCGACCGTGTCGCTAGTCAGGCAGGATACTTGTGATCGAACGTCTCGTCGCGTTTTCCGTCCATCGGCGCTGGCTCGTCATCACCCTGGTGGCGATTCTCACCGTCGGAAGCGCGGCGCTCGGCGCGCACCTGTTCCGCATCAACACGGATGTCGAGCGCCTGATCGACAAGGACGTGCCCTGGCGCCAGGACGAGATCAACTACGAGAAGGCGTTCCCGCAACGGACCGGCACCCTCGTGGCGGTCATCGACGGCAAGACGCCCGAGGTCGCCGAGGAGGCCGCGGCCAATCTCGCCAAGGCCCTTCTCGACCATCCCGACCAGATCGAGACCGTCTACCGCCCCGATGGCGGCCCGTTCTACGACAAGAACGGCTTCCTGCTGATGTCGCAGGAGGAGCTGACCAAGACCATGGAGCAGCTCGTCGAGCAGCAGGGTCTGCTCGGGCCTCTCGCGGCCGACCCGACGCTGCGCGGCGTGATGCGCGTGCTCGGCCTCGGCGCCAAGGGCATCAAGAGCGGCGACGCCAAGATCGAGGATCTCGACGGTCCGATGACGCGGATCGACGAGGTGCTGCGGAAGGTGCTGGCCGGAGAGCCGGCCCGGTTGTCGTGGCAGCTCCTCCTCTCAAGCGGCAAGGCCCAGAGCACGGAGCTGCGCAAGTTCATCATGATCCAGCCCAAGCTGGATTACGCGGCGCTTCAGCCGGGTGCCGAGGCCTCCGCCCTCGTCCGCGGCCTCGCGACCAAGCTGACGATCAACACCCTCGGCGGCCTCGATGGGGTGGACAACCCGCGCATGCGCCTCACCGGCCCCGTGGCCGTGGCCGATGACGAGTTCGCCACCCTCTCGGACGATGCGCTGCTCAACAACGGCGTCACCGTCGCAGCCATCGTGCTGTTCCTGTGGCTCGCCCTGCGCTCGGGTCCGCTCGTCATCGCGGTGATCATCACCACCTTCGCCGGCCTGATCGTCACCACCGCCCTCGGCCTGCTGATGGTGGGCGAGCTGAACCCGATCTCGGTGGCGTTCACCGCCCTGTTCGTCGGGCTCGGGATCGATTTCGGCATCCAGTTCGCCGTGCGCTACCGGGCCGACCGCTTCGAGCAGCCCGACCTGCCGAGCGCGATCCGCGCCGCCGCGCGGGGTGTCGGCTGGTCGCTGAGCCTGGCCGCCATCTCGCTCCTGGCCGGCTTCTTCGCCTTCCTGCCCACCGCCTTCCGCGGCGTGTCCGAACTCGGCCTCATCGCCGGCGTCGGCATGATCGTGGCCTATGTCTTCGCGCTGACGCTGCTCCCGGCCCTGATCGCCGTGTTCAAGCCGAAGGGCGAGGCCAAGGCCGTCGAGACGACCTGGCTCTCCGGCGTCGACCCCTGGATCATCGAGCACCGCAAGCTCGTGCTCATCGTCGTCGGCGTGATCACGGTGGCGGGCATCCCGCTGCTGTTCAAGCTGCCCTTCGATTCCAACCCGATGCACCTGCGCAGCACCAAGGTGGAATCGATCTCGACCTATCTCGATCTCATCAAGGATCCGGAGACCAGCCCGAACCTGATCGACGTGATCGCGCCCTCCGTCGCCGCGGTGCCGGAGCTCGCCGCGAAGCTGAAGGCCCTGCCTTCGGTGGCCAAGGTCATCGACATCGAGACCTTCGTGCCGCCGGACCAGGACCAGAAGCTCGCGACGATCGCAGAGACGGCGGAGCTGCTCGGACCGATCCTCAATCCCGTCCGCAAGCCGCCGCCCCCCACCGATGCCGACACGGTGAAGGCGCTGAGGGAGGCCGCCACGGCCCTCAAGGGTGTCTCCACGGGGAATTCCGCCGGAGCCAAGGCCGCGGGGTCCCTGGCGGGCACCCTCGACAGCCTCGCCGCTGCGACGCCGCAGGTGCGCGAGTCCGCCAACGTCGCCGTGACCACCGACCTCAAGACCCTGCTCGTCCGGCTCCGCGGACTCCTCGCGCCGCAGAAGGTGACCCTCGACAACATCCCGCCCAAGCTGAAGGCCGAATGGATCGCCAGCGACGGGCGGGCGCGGATCGAGGTCCATCCGAGCGGCGATGCCAACGACAATGTCGTCCTGCGCCGCTTCGCCAAGGAGGTGCAGACGGTGGCCCCGCATGCAACCGGGGCGCCGGTGGCGACCACTTCGTCGAGCTACACGATCCTCGGCGCCTTCGTGCAGGCCGCGCTGACCGCCCTCGTGGCGATCTTCATCATCCTGTCGGTGGCCCTGCGCAAGCCGTGGGACGTAGCGATGACCCTGGGGCCGCTGGTGCTGGCGACGCTGTGGACGCTGATGGCCCTGCATGTCGTCGGCATGCCGCTCAACTTCGCCAACATCATCGCCCTGCCGCTGATGCTCGCGGTCGGCGTGGCCTTCCACATCTACTACGTCATCGCCTGGCGGGCGGGCGTCACCGACATGCTGGCCTCCAGCCTGACGCGGGCGATCTTCTTCTCGGCGCTGACCACCGGCACGGCCTTCGGCTCGCTGGTCCTGTCGAGTCATCCCGGCACGGCCAGCATGGGCAAGCTCCTCGCTTTGTCGCTGTTCTTCACCCTCGTCGCCGCGTTCTTCGTGGTCCCCGCCTTCCTCGGCCCCCCGCCGAAGCAGCCGGACCCCAAGCGCCCCGAGGGCGATGCGGCCGTGCCGCCCGACCTCCAGGTCAGGCGTCCGGCCGAGGCGGTGGCGGCGAAGTAGGCAGAAGGGCAATTCTCACGAGAAAGGCCGCCGTCGCGGGAGCGACGGCGGCCTTTTGACTGGGCAGACAAAAGGCTCGACACGCCTTGATCGAGGAGCGGTCCTTCCTCAGGAAAAATCGGAGAAGCCGCCGCTCGTCGCTCCGGCCCTCTTCACGGCTGCGATCGTCTCCGGCGCGATCAGGGCATCGCGCTCGGCGGCATAGGCGTAGCCCGGCGCCTCGCCAGGAAACCCGCCGGCGGTGGCCGGGTGGGTATAGAGCTCGGTCAGGCCGCTCGGCAGGTGCTCCAGGAGCCCCGCCACACGTTGCGGCGTCATCGCGCCAGACCATGCCAGCCCGAGGGTCCGATCGGGGATCAGCAGGCCGGCCTGACGGGCGCGGACGGCCAGCAATCCGGCCCAGGGCGCGATGTCGAGGGCGGGTTTCGGGTTCGTGCCCGGCTCGGCGGCGCGAAGGATGGCGCGGGGCTCGCGCGGTACCCGGATCGCCCGCATGCCGTAGCCGCGGCCGATCGCCAGCACCCGACCGGCGATGAGCGGATGCACGTGGAAATGCTTGTGCGCGTTGACATGGTCGAGGGGCAGGCCCGTGGCCTTGTAGGCTTCGAACTGGGCCGTGATCTCCGCCGAGAGCTGGCGGCGCGCCGACGGCTTCACGGCGAGATCGAGGCCGAGACGTCCCATGTCGCGGCGGATCAGCCCATCCGCGTCGACGAGGTCGGGCAGCTCCGCCGCCGGCAGGGTCGGCCAAGCCTCGACCATGACGAGGTGGAGGCCGACGCGCAGGGACGGCAGGCGCCTCGCCCGCGCCACGGCATCGGCCGCCGCCGGGGCCGACACCATCAGGCTCGCCGCCGTGAGGATGCCCTCGCGATGGGCCTGCTCGACGGCGTCGTTGACCTCGAGACTCAGGCCGAAATCGTCCGCAGTGACGACGAGTCGCTTCATGGTGTGCTCATGGCTTCTGGCGCGCGTGGCCGATCACGACACAATGCACCGTCAGAGCCCGAGTTCGCTGTGCGAGCCGAGCCGGACCAGCTGTAGAATATCCAAGCCCGCCAGCCGGTAGATCAGCACGAGGTCGGGCCTGAGATGACAGTCGCGATGATCGGCCCAATTCCCAGACAGCGCGTGATCACGGAACTTCACAGCAAGCGTCTCGTCCTTCAGCAACGATTCGAGCACTCCCGAAAGGTCCGCTTCCAGCGTTCGTTTGTAGCGTCCTTTGAGCTCGCGTCGATAGTCCCGCTTGAACCGGATCGTATACTCAATCGCCCGCATGCAGGTCGGCCAGCAGGCTCTCGATGCTGCCGACCTTTGTCGTATCGCCCCGTCTAGCGGCCTTCATGGCATCGACGGTCTCCGAATTCGGAGTCAGAGCCTCGAATGGAAAAGTCTTGTCCGCGGCGACCCGCGCGAACATCAGGCGGACTGCATCGGACGCGGTGAGACCCATGGAAGCGAGCACAGCACTCGCTTCGCGCTTGGTCTTCGCGTCTACGCTCGCTCTGACGATCAGCTTATCTGCCATTTTCAATCCCGGATCATGCCCAATCCTCGATCTCAGCCGAACATACCCATGGAGCGACGGGCTCGCTAGCTCTGACAAGGGAAAGGTCATCGCGCCGATCGAATCGCACCAAACGAAAGCGGCCGGGCACGAGGGCCCGGCCGCGATCATCCGCAGATTTCGAGCGTCAGGCGGCCTTCGAGGTGCCCTGGCGCTCTTTCAGGAAGCGGTAGAACTCGACGCCTTCGCGCAGGCGGCGCTTCATCATGTCGGGCGAGCGCACCATCTCGGAGACGATGGAGGCGATCTTCGGGGCGCGGAAGTAGAACTTCCGGTAGAATTCCTCCACCGCCGCGAAGATCTCGGAATGCGACAGGTGCGGGTAGTGCAGCGGCGCGATCTGCACGCCGTTCTCGTCAACGAGCTCGGCATTCGCGACGTCGAGCCAGCCGTTCTCCACCGCCTGCTTGTAGAGGAAGGTGCCCGGATAGGGGGCGGCCAGCGACGCCTGGATCGTGTGCGGGTTGATGCGCTTGGCGAAGGCGATCGTCTCCTGGATCGTCTCCCTGGTCTCGCCGGGCAGGCCGACGATGAAGGTGCCGTGGATGGCGATGCCGAGGTCGTGGCAATCCTTGGTGAACTTCTCGGCCACCTCGACGCGCATGCCCTTCTTGATGTTGTTCAGGATCTTCTGGTTGCCGGACTCGTAGCCGACGAGCAGGAGGCGCAGGCCGTTGTCCTTGAGAACCTTCAGGGTCTCGCGGGGCACGTTCGCCTTGGCGTTGCACGACCAGGTGACGCCGAGCTTGCCGAGCTCGCGCGCGATCTCTTCGGCGCGGGGAAGATTGTCGGTGAAGGTGTCATCGTCGAAGAAGAACTCCTTCGTCTGCGGGAACTCCTTCAGGCAGTACTTGATCTCCTCGACCACGTGCGCGACCGAGCGGGTGCGGTAGGTGTGTCCGCCCACCGTCTGCGGCCAGAGGCAGAAGGTGCAGCGGCTCTTGCAGCCGCGGCCGGAATAGAACGAGATGTAGGGGTGCTTGAGGTACCCGATGAAGTACTTCTCCATCTCGAGGTCGCGCTTGTAGACCGAGGTCACGAACGGCAGCTGGTCCATGTCCGTCATGATCTCGCGGTCCTCGTTATGGACCACGACGCCATTGGCATCACGATAGGACAGACCCTTGATCTCGGACATCGGGGTGCCGTCGGCGACTTCCTTGACGGTGAAGTCGAACTCGTTGCGGGCACAGAAATCGATGCAGGGCGCCTGGGCCATGGCGCCGGCGGCGTCCACGGCGACCTTGGCGCCGATCAGGCCGGCGATGAGCTTCGGATTGGCGGCCTTGAGGGCCTCCACCGTCTTCACGTCGGACTTGAAGGAAGGGACCGAGGTGTGGAGCACCACGAGGTCGAAATCGTTGGCCTGGGCCACGATCTCGGGGAGCTTGATGTTGTGGGGCGGCGCGTCGATCAGCTTCGAGTTCGGCACCAGGGCGGCCGGCTGGGCGAGCCAGGTCGGGTACCAGAAGGACTTGATTTCGCGCTTGGCCTGGTAGCGGGAGCCCGCGCCGCCGTCGAAACCATCGAAGGTGGGAGCCTGGAGGAAGAGCGTGCGCATGGGGTTCAAGGCCTCAGCGAGAAAGGAAAAAGGGCGGGCGGGACGCTAAAAGCGAAGATCAGAGCGAAGATGCACCAGCATCGTGGCCGAGGCTTCGCTCGGGGATCAGTGTGCCATCCGCAACCACCCGATAATCGTGACCTTTCCATGTCACCGCACCCGAGACAAAGCTCCATGAGAAGTTCATGAAGGAGAGGATGTCACGTATCGGCAACAGCCAGTAGGGGTGCGGAGCGAGGCCAAAGGCGCGCTCCAGGCGGACGCAGAGGATGATCCGGCAGGCGAGCGCCAGGGCCGCCACGGCGAGGCCGCTGGTTCCGGCGCCGGGGATCAGGGCGCCGATGAGCGCCAGCGGGAAGGCATGGGTGACGATGGAGCCGGCATAGCCGGCCGGATCGACGTTGCGGATGGTGCGGTTCCAGCGCAGCTCGTGCTTCCACAGGCCGGCGAGATCGGTGTCGACGCAGGTATGCCCGATCGTGAAGGTCGGGATCGCCACGAGGCCGCCCTTGGCGCGCAGGGCTTCGCCCACGGCGTAATCGTCGGCGAGGTCGTCGCGGAAGGCCTCGAAGCCGCCCATCTCGGCGAGCGCCGCCGTTGTGAAGGCGATGGTGGAGCCGAAGCACGGCTTGGCGAGGCCGAGCGAGGTTCCCATGACGACGTTGGGCAGGAACTGCACGTCGATGGCGAGCGCCGAGAGATGGGCCCAGACGCCGCGATGGGCCGGCACGCCGTGGTAGAGGCAGGTCACGCCGTTGACGCCCGGCTGCCCGAGTTCGGCGACGATCCGCTCGAGATAGTCGGGCCTCGCCACCATGTCGCTGTCGGCCAGCACGATCACGTCGTGCGCGATCTCCGCCGACATGTTGATGAGGTTGGAGACCTTGCGGTTCGAGCCGTGCTGGCGCGCATCGATGACGAGGTCGAGGCGAAGGGCCGGATAGGCCTCGGCGAGGCGGCGCACGACAGCGATCGCCGGGTCGGTGGCGTTCTGGACGCCGAACACCACCTGCATCGGTCCGGCGTAATCCTGACGGCAGAAGGTCTCGAGGTTCTCGTAGAGATTGGGCTCCATGCCGCAGAGCGGTTTCAGGATGGTGACCGAGGGACGCACGGCGTTCGCCGCCAGGACCGGGACGGCGCGGCGGGCGTAGCGTCCGGCGAGGAAAGCCGCGGTCAACCCGTAGACGCATCCGGCCAGTGCCAGCAGCTGAAACAGGATCGACAGCCAGGTCAGGTTCGCCAGAGGCAGATCCGTCAGGGGCAGGTCCGTCAGGGGGAGGTCCATGATGGGCGAGGCTCGGTCACGGTTTGCATGAGGGTGCCGCAGGGTCGGGAAAGCGGCACGGATGGGATCGCCGGCGGGGCGCGGCGAGGGGCGTCTGGCCTGCGTCTAAGGCTTTGGTTTGGCGGCGAGCATCGCCGCCGTCCGATCGCGGAGGAATTTCAGCAGGCCGTCCGCGCCGCCGGACTTGAGCGGATCAGTGAAGCTGCCGCGCATGGCGGCGACCTCGCTGACATTGCCGTTGAGGTAGACGTCCTGGATCCGGTTGCCCGAACCGACGAGATAGTCGACCTGCGAGGCATCGCCCTCGGCATTGGCCACCTCGGTCTGGACCACGCGGTTCTGTCCGCGCGCCTCGCTCTCGGGCTTGACGTCGAACTTGCCGCCCGCGGCCTGTGACAGGCGCGTGGCGTAGGTCGCGGTGAAATACTGCTTGAAGGCTTCCGTCAGTGCGCCCTGCTGCTCGGGCGTGAAGCCCTTCCACTTCGCCCCGACGGCGACCCTGGCCATGCCGGGGAAGTCCATGCTCTGGTCGAGGACCGGACCGATGACGAGGGCCCGGCTCTTCACGTCGGCCTCGGGCGCCTTGAGCGCGCCCTCGAAGCTCGCATAGAGCCCGCGCACGGTCTGCACCGCGGCATCCTCCGCGGCCCGCGCGGGAGATCCCGAGAGCAGGCCGAAGACGAGGAGGGTCGAGGCGATGAGCCCCGAGGCGAAGCCACTCACGCGCATTTCCGCAACGCCCCCATCTCGCTCTCCATCGACCGCAGAACGGTATGGTTTCCGACAAGGTTCGCGGGCACGCGAGCCACCGGCACGGCGTCGATGCTTCCGGTGCGGGCGATGTCGCTTCCGGTCTTCGCCACGTCATACGGATCGGAGCCCTGACGCTCGGAATCCTGCCGATCGAAGTCTTGCCGCTCGGCTGCCAGTGCCGGCGAAGCCTGCTCGCCGGTCTCCGGTGCCCCCTTCTTGCCTTCCATGAAGTGCCAGGCGACCAGTCCGGGAAGGCCGACGGCGAGATCGGCCAGCCGTTTCACGAGGGAGAGTGCCAGGGCCGCCTCCGCGGGAATGTCGAAGATGGCGCAGAGGGCGATGAGGCCGCCCTCCTGGGCGCCGAGGGCGCCCGGCACCGCGAAGGCCGCGCCGCGCACGGCCTGAGCGAGGCTCTCGATCACGATGGCCTCGGCCACGGTCATCGGATAGCCCATGAAGTGGAGCGCCACGTAGACCTCGGCCGCGCCGATGACCCAGCCGATCAGGTGGACGCCCATGGCGCCGACGACCCGCTTGGGCGAGGAATAAAGTCGGCGCAGATTGTCGTAGAGCACCTCGACGGCGCCGAGCGCCCGCCATTCGCGGGCGGCGGCGAAGCGGCTCAGCAGAGCCTGGATGATCCTGTGGCCGCTGCGGCGCTGGATGAGGAAGAAGGCGCCGAGCGCGGGAGCGGCGATGGCGAGGCCGCCGGCCACGGTGCGCACGACGGGACCGTCACCGTGCAGCCAGGCGAGAAGCGCGACACCACCGACGGTGAAGAGGAACTGGGTGACCGCCTGGGTCATCAGGTCGACGAACATGCTGGCACCGGCAAGGCCGCCGGACAGGCCGCGCTGAGCCAGCAGACGCGCACCGACGAAATCGCCGCCGACGGTCGCCACGGGAAGGAGCGTGTTGATGCCCTCGCGCACGAAGCGCAGGGAGACGCAATCCCGGAGGCTCGGACGCTCCGAACGTGGGAACACGACGAACCAGCCGAGCCCGGCCCACGCCACGGCGGCGGCGCGCGCCACCACGACGATGGCGGCACCCCAGCCGGCACTCACGACCGCGGCGGCCACGTCATCGAGTCCCGAGGACCAGAACAGACCTGCAACCGTGCAGAGCCCGGCGATGAGGGCCAATGTCGTCAGACGCTTCATGATCCCCCTTCGACCGTCGGCACGGACGATTTTTTAGAGAAATTCACCGACGCACCGGACGAAAAACCTTCCGGAAAACGTTGGCATCATCGGAAGTTGCAGCTTTGGATTTCGTTGTCTATCACCGGATAGACACAGTGCGGTCCAAAGCGGCGAAGGGGCAGAGGCCTCGAAGAAACAGCCGCACGAACGGCGCCACAAGGGACGAATGATGGACCGCGAAGCTTTCACCACGGCACAGGACGCCGTGCTCGCCGACGCGCGGATCGACAGCTACGACACCGCCTCGGCCCCGTATCGCAATCCCCCCGCCCCTCAATCGCCCGTCATGGCCTGGAACGAGTGGGACCCTCTGGAAGAGGTGATCGTCGGCAGCCTCGACGGCGCGACCATCCCGTCCCACCACCTCACCGTGATCTTCAACCTGCCGCGTGCGGCCCAGCCGTTCTACCGGCTCGCTGCGGGCTTCCGCTATCCGAAGTTCATGAAGAAGCTCGCCCAGCAGGAGCTCGACAACTTCATCACCATCCTCGCCGGCGAGGGCGTGAAGATCCGGCGCCCCGACGCCGTGGATTTCTCGCGCAAGTACAACGCTCCGCGCTGGTCTTCGCGCGGCTTCTGCGTCGCCTGCCCGCGCGACCCGTATCTCGTCATCGGCGACGAGATCATCGAGAGCCCGATGTGCTGGCGCTCGCGCTACTTCGAGGGCGACGCCTACCGCTCGCTGTTCAAGGAATATTTTCGTAACGGCGCGCGCTGGACCTCGGCGCCCCGGCCCCAGCTCACCGACGAGCTGTACAATTACGATTACCGCGTGCCGAACCTGAAGGCCGGCGAGCCGATGCAGTTCACGGTCAACGAATTCGAGCCGGTCTTCGACGCCGCGGATTTCGTCCGCTGCGGCCGCGATCTGTTCGTTACCCGCTCCAACGTCACGAACCTCATGGGCATCGAGTGGCTGCGCCGCCATCTCGGTCCGGGCTTCCGCATCCACGAGATCGAGAGCCGCTGCCCGCAGCCGATGCACATCGACTCGTCCTTCATGCCCCTGGCGCCGGGCAAGGTGCTGGTGAACCCCGACTATATCGACGTCGAGAAGCTGCCGGCCGTGCTCAAGAAGTGGGACGTGCTGATCGCGCCCCGCCCCGATCCGGTGGAGGGGTTCATGAGCAAGATCTCCATGTGCTCGCCCTGGACCTCGATCAACGTGCTGGCCATCGACGAGAAGAAGATCGTCGTCGACGCGAGCCAGCCGACCCTGATCAAGGCGCTCAAGGACTGGGGCTTCGATCCGATCCCGGCTCCGTTCCTGTCCTACGGCCCGTTCGGCGGCTCGTTCCACTGCGCCACCCTCGACGTGCGCCGCCGGGGTGCCCTGAAATCCTACTTCTAGGATCGGGTAGACTCCGCCGCGTCGAGAGACGGCGTGGCGGAGCCCTCGCTCGACGTGTTTCCCCGGACACACCGATACGGAAACCGCGGCCTCGCGCGGATTTCAGTGTGATGCATTAGGGAATTGTGTCCACAACCGGCGTCATGGATACACTGACCCCGACGCCCCGATCGCACCATGGTCAACGGAACCGCGCGGCCTCTGCCGGCGCGGCCCTCGCCCTATCGGCCTGTCTCGCATCCGGGACCGGTGCGCTGGCGGCCGACCTGATGGAGCCGCAGCGGCCTCCGACGTTCGTCGCCCTCGACCAGAACCTCTGGGTCGTCACGGTGACCGCCAACATCCAGGCGACGCCGCGATATCCGGGTTCCGACGACTACACCGCCATCGGCTACCCCTCGATCAGCATCAGCAAGGTCGGCGATCCGGTCCGGTTCTCGTCGCCCGACGACGGTATCAGCTTCTCCTTCTACGACTCGTCCAAGGTCCATGTCGGCGTCACCGCTCGCTACGTTCCCGGTCGCTATTACGGTGACGACCGTCGCAACCTCTTCGGCCTGCGCGACGCGCAATACGCGATCGAGCCCGGCGTCTTCCTCGAATATTACCCGGTGGAGTGGCTGCGGACCCGCGCCGAACTCCGCCACGGCGTCTTCGGTCACCACGGCTTCGTCGGATCGCTCGGCGCCGATGTGATCCAGCCCTTCGACCGCTGGCAGGTCTCGATCGGACCGCGCTTCAACTTCGGAGACGAATCCTTCGCCAAGCGCTATTTCGGCGTCCAGCCCTTCGAATCGGCGCTCAACGGCGGGCTGAGGCCGTTCAAGCCGGACAATTACATCACCGTCGGTGCGCTCGGAGCCCTCACCTACACGTTCAACGAGACCTGGGCGGTGACCGGATATGTCGGCTACAACCGGATCGTCGGCTCCTCGTCCAACAGTCCGCTGGTGGCCGGCCGCTACGGCACGCCCAACCAGTACACCTTCGGAATGAAGGTGAATTACAGCTTCGTCACCAAACCCTGGTTCTGAGCAGAGGTCTCTTCTCGACCGCCATCTCGTCTGAATATCGCTCGGTCGGCACGGATTGCGTGCCGACCGGGCCAGGTTTCAGAGCGATCGCCGGCCCAATGCCCGCTTCCACGCCGAAGAGGCGAAGGCGAGCGCGACGCCGTATTGCAGCAACCCGTTCTCGGCGAGATCCGCCGGCGCGATATGCAGTTGCAGCGCCCAGCGCGTGAGAGCGTTCGTCACGATGACCGCCGCGCAGAAGGCGGCGGCGGTGATGAGGGCGGCAACGAAATCGGGCATGGCGCGACATCCGGAGAACCGGATCGGGCCGTAGCAAGGCGCGCGCCAGCCCTGTGCGAACCTATTCAGGCCGCCGGTGGCCTCGTCGCCAGCATGGCGGGATGCTCGGCGAAACGCGTGAACCACGCCGCCAGATCAGGGTGCGACCGCTTCCAGCCGAGTTCGGCGAAACGCAGGTCGAGATAGCCGAGGGCGCAGGCGATGCTGATCGTTCCGATATCGATCCGGTCGGCGAAGCTCTCCGCCTCGGAATCCAGGGCCGCGAGTGCGCTCACGATCTTGGCTTCCTGCCCATCCATCCAGGCGACGGAGCGTTCGGACGCGTCGCGCGCCGTGAGTTCGTAACGGATCAGCAGGGCCGCATCGAGGATGCCGTCGGCGATGGATTGCGCATTGAGCGCCGACCAGCGCGCAGGTCCCGCCGGCGGGAACAGCTTGCCGCCGGCACGCGCATCGAGATATTCGCAGATCACCCGGCTATCGGCGAGAGCGTGGCCCTCGTCGTCGAGGAGGGTAGGCACCTGCGCCATGGGATGATGCGCGAGGATGGTGCCGTCACGCTTCACCGGATGCGCCGCGCTCGGCAGCAGGGCGATGCGGTCGGCAATCCCCAGCACATGGGCGCAGGCCATGACCTTCCGCGCGAAGGGCGAGAAGTGTGAATGGAACAGCTTCATCGGGACTCGCTGGGCTCGAAGCGGAATTTGGGGGCTCTGCTTTCGGGAAAATCCCATGCGAAGACAAGCCCCGTCCACGCCGGTTGGGCGCTTGCAGTCCTCGACGAGGTCCGGGATCAGGGGCGGCGTACGGGTTTCGGCTTGGGTTGGGTCACCGCTGCGGGTGTGGGAACTGCTGGCGCCGCCGCCGCCGGAGTGGCGCGTGGCGTCTCCACCACGAGGCGCTTCACCGGCCAGCCGTCGCTCCAGCGCTCCATATCGCTCAGGCGCGGGTTGGCCTTGAGCGTCGCCGGATCGCCGCCGAAGGCCGCGGCGGCGGCGAGATCGAACGTCTTCCAATAGGCGAGGTAATCGAGGCTGTCCGCGCGGGAATTGTTGAGCTGCGCCAGCAATGTCGTCTGTTCGCCCGTCAGCGACATGTCCGCCGACCATTTGAACGGGGCGGGAGGCTGTTTGGGATCGCGCGGGGGCTCCGGCGGCAGCTTGATCGCACCCGCGTCATAGGCCGTGTCCACGGCGCCCGGCGAGGTCAGCGTCGCCGTCAGGGAGGGAAAGCCGTGATCGTCCGAGAGCGCGCGGATGAAGAGCTTGCGCTCCGGCGCGACGGCGCTCGATTCGCGCAGGAGCCTCCGGGCGGCGAGATCGGCGGCACGGGCGTCCCGATCGCCGATGACGGTGATCAGCAGGGTCTCCGGCGCGATCTTCGACAGGTCACGCAACACGACACCACGGGATCGGGGATCGCTCGCGATGCCGCCGGGCATGATGGCGAAGACGAGGCGGGGAACCGGAAGGCCGGCATTCTCCGCGTCGGCGGCGAGGTTGGCGGCGATCGGTGCACCGGCGAGGTGGCCGATCAGGGCGACACGCTTCGGGTTCGGTCTGGCATCGGGATCGTTTTCGAGATCCGACAGCGCGGCCTTCACGAGCTTCTCGGCATTGCCGGTGGCATCCGCCGGCCGCGTCCGGTTGACCTCCTGGAAGCGCGGAAACAGGACGAGATATCCCGCCCGGGCGAGGTGATCGATCCAGGCACCGTAAGGCTGCGGATTGGGCGATCCCCAGGCGTGGAGGAAGACGACGACGGGCCGCCCGTCCGCCGGAGCGGCGCCGGTCGAGTAGAACACGAAGGTCGCTGCACTCGGCCGCCCGAGCGCACGTTTCACGATCGGGACGGAACGATTTCCGATGCCTCCCGGCCCGTCGGCGGGCTGAGCGGGCGGTGTCGCGCCGAGAACCGGTTCGCACAGCGACGCGACGGCCAGCGAAGCGCCGAGAACGAGGCATTCTTTCAGACGCATGAGGGGCTCGTCGGATCGATCCAGAAGGGCGAGTCCGACATATCAGGTTTTGTTCGATGTATGGGACGACGATACAAGTCTCGGCGCGAAGTCTTCGCGGCCTGCGTCATTCAGGCCGCACTGACGGCGATGTTGGCGTCAGGATGCGCCGAATGCTTGGCTATTCCGCAGTCTCATCGACACCGCGCCTCTCGTCGATCAGTGCAGCCAGGCGCAGCAGGTCGGCGGGAGCCGCCGGATCGATCACCTGGCCGTAGAACGCGCGAAGGTCTTCGCCGACGCTCTGCATCAGACGCGACTGAGGGAAGATCGTGTACGATTGGCCCGAACGATTGATATTAGCCATGTTGAAGTTGGCGGCGGTGTTCATCGGATACTCGTCGGATCGTGACTGGTCAGTTGACGATTGACCTGACCAACGGCTGGACCCGACGAAGTTTCCATTTAATCCATGATAATTTGACGATGCGAGCAAAGTTCCGTGTCAGGGCGGGCTGCCGCCGATCACGTCGATGCCCGGGCCCTGTTCCGGGGTACGGCCCGCCGCCTCCTCGACCCAGGCCAGAATGTCCGACGCTCGCCACGGCTTCGGGATGAAGGTCGCCGAGACCCTCAGATCGCTCGGCTGGTCTCCCGCATCGCCCGACGTCAGCAGCACGCGCACGCGGGGCCAGGTCACTCCGATGATCCGGGCCAGCTCGAAGCCGCCGATGGGGCCGGGTGTGCGCACGTCGGAGAAGACGACGCTGACCGCGCCCTCCTTCTCGTTCAGGATCGCGAGGGCACGCTCGGCGGTCTCCGCCTCGATGACGCTGAACCCCGTCTCTTCCAGCAAAGCGGCCGCGAGGAAGCGCTCATCGGGTTCGTCCTCGACGACGAGGATCACCGGTTTCTCGCCCGATGGATTCGCAGCACTCATGGGTCCGGAACGCTCTTCAGGCCTGACGGCCGTATCGGCCGTCACCTCAGCAACGCTATGTAGTCCCACCCGTCAATGTGTCGATCCGGCGCTCGGACGACTAGTTCCGCGATGCATCACTCCGAAAAACAACGACCATCGCGGCCGTTTCTCCATTCTAGCAGAGGGAACGCCCCCGCGGGAGGCGTCGGATAGCACCGCTCTGCAGCTTTAAAGGCCAGTGGAGCGGCGTACGATTTAGCCGACCCCGTGGCTTTTGAGGAACGCCAGGGCGCGGGTCCATCCCTGTTCCGCGCTGTCCCTGCGGTAGCTCGGCCGGTAATCGGCGTGGAACCCGTGCGGCGCCTCGGGAAAGACCACGAGTTCGACGCTCCGCCCGGCGGCGTTCGCCTTGTCGCGAGCCTCTTCGACGCTGGAGACGGGAATTCCGGTATCGGCTCCGCCGTAGAGCGCCAGAAGCGGGGCGTTGAGATCGGCCGCGACGTCGCCCGCCGTCTTCGGCTGCAGGTCGGTGCGGTCGCCGCCGAGGGGGCCGTACCACGCCACCGCCGCCTTCAGGTCCCGTCTGTGCGCCGCATAGAGCCAGGCGCCGCGTCCGCCGCGGCACCACCCCATCGTGCCGATCCGCTTCGGGTCGGCCTTCGAATCGGCGACGGCCCATGAGGCCGCGGCGTCGAGATCGCCGATCCACTGCGCATCCGGTGTCTTCAGGATGACGTCGCGGACGATCGCCTTCACATCCGTCATCGTCGAAAGATCGCCCTGGCGGGCGTAGAGTTCGGGTGCGACCGCGCAATAGCCGGCCTTGGCGAGGCGGCGGCAGACGTCCTTGATGTATTCATGAACCCCGAAGATCTCTTCGATGACGAGGATCAGCGGAAACGGCCCCGCTCCTTCCGGCATCGCCCGATAGCCCGGCATCGGCCCATCGGCTGCCGGGATCTTGACCTCTCCGGCGACGAGGCCGTCCGAATCGGTCGTGACCACCTGAGCCTGCGCATGCGCCTCTGCCAGGGTGAAACCGGCGATGAGGCTCGTCATGACGAATCCGCGGCGCGAAAAGGGCGAGACGACGAGTCCGTCGAGTCCGCCCAGACCCGCCTTCGGACGGTTCTTGTCTGTCTCGTGATCGTCCATGCGATGGCCTCCCGGTCGACGCCGCTCACGGCATGCCCGAAAACTAGGGCATCATGACCGGAGGTCACGTCAGGACAGAGCCGAGCGCGCGGTTTCCGTCTCCTCCATCCATCCGGCTCCGCCGCGATGGGAGATCGATCGCATGTCCGAGACCGATCGCATGTCCGAGGCGGCAGGACGCCTCCGGGGGATGGATTTCGGGCGCACCAGTTCCGAGAGCTTCGTGAAGCCGTCGCTGCCGGCAACACCGCCCTGCCCCATCCTCAGGCCGAAGCCGGCGATGAAGGACCGCGCGAGTGCCTCGTCGCGATCCATACCGAACAGATCGATGGCCATGAGGAACGCTTCGCGGAAGAGACGCGGCGAGCACCAACTCTTCTCGGCGAGATGAAGCGGCCATTCCCACAACTCGTCCACGGACCGCCGTCCCAGGCTGTCGCGAGCGACGAAATATCCAGTCTCGCGATGCTCGAGCCCGTCCTCGATCACGTGCCAGTCCGCGTTCTCGAACAGGACCATGTCATCGCATGAAGGCTGGACGTCGATCATCGCGTTCCCCTGCCATATCCGACGAGCTCACCGATTTCGGCTCGCCCGCTCTGGAACAATAAGGGAACATTGGTTCGAAACGAGACAGGCGTCAAGATGTTTGTTCACGCTGCGTTCGCAGGTGCCGGGATCGGACATCTCGGACCGATCCGGTCAGCGCGATCCAAACATCGCGTGCTCGACCCGGTCTCCCGCCTTGATGCCGAGCCGCGCGGTCGTCCCGGCATTGAGTTCCAGCACCGCGAGCACCGGCTCGCCCGACGGGATGACCTTCGTGGACAGGGGCTCGGTATTGGCCGCGACGCGGGCGATGCTGCCATCCGGACGGATGAAGAGCATGTCGAGCGGCAGATAGGTGTTCTTCATCCACATCGCCACGCGCTCGACTTTCTGGAAGTCGAACAGCATGCCGTGTTCCGGCGCCATCGAGCGTCGGAACATCAGGCCGCGCGAGCGGGATTCGTCGTCGCGCATCACCTCCACGGAGAAGCTGTGCCGGCCGCCTTTGCCGGTGATCTCCAGCGGCTCGACCTTCGCGGCGTCCTGGGCCAGGGCCCCGCCGAACCCTGTGACGACGAAAAGGAGGATGAGGAGCGCGTGGAGGGCTGCGCCGGGACGAGCGTCGCGGATCGATGTCACTTGGTCATTCCGTCAGTGGGAGGCAGGCAGCGCGCCGTCCAAGAGCCGGACCTCGGCCGCCATCTTGCCCTTCGAGCCGTCGCCATACCGGACGAGAACGGTCTCGCCGGGTTTCAGTTCGGCGATCCCGTAGCGGCGAAGCGTCTCCATATGGACGAAGATGTCCGGCGAGCCATCACCACGGCTGAGGAAGCCGAACCCGCGCAGGCGGTTGAACCATTTCACCACCGCCGTCTCGAGGCCGCTTGTCGCGGTCACGCTCACATGGGTGCGGGGCAGAGGCAGTTCGGACGGGTGGGTCGCCGTCGACTGGTCGAGGGAGATCACGCGGAAGGCCTGCCATCCGCGCGGCCTCTCGGTGGCCTCCACCACGATCCGCGCGCCCTCGCTCGCCGCCTGATGTCCGTCACGGCGAAGGCAGGTGATGTGGACGAGCACATCGGCCGAGCCGTCGTCGGGTACGATGAAGCCGAAGCCCTTCGAGACGTCGAACCATTTGATGCGCCCGGACACCTCGACGAGGTCGAGGGGGCGCTGCACGTCGCCGTCGACGAGATCGGTGCCACGTGCGCTGGCGGCCTCTCCCATCGCGTGAAGGCCGTGCTGGCCTGGTCCGAAATCGTCCGACATGTAAGCAACCCACACCGAATCACGCGTCGCGATCCGCACGAGAGATTAACAAAGTCATGACTCGGCGGAAGCCCGTTTGACCATCATCGACGCCGGGGATTGATACATTCTTCAGCATATCGGCCCTAGCGCCACAAATCGCCGGCCGCTGCTGCAGAGGCTCCACGAGGATTTCGCTCGCTGGACGGATCCATCACAGACTGTGCTGGACGCAGGCTTCGGATGCCGATCAACTCCTCGTCACGATCGGGAGAGGCGCCACGTCTTCGCGGCGTCCGGTCGAACGCGTGCTCCCGCGACGGTTCCGCCCTTGCGCCGACCGCGCCACCGGCGATAGCCAACGCCCATGACACAGATTTTCCGTCCCGATCCCGGGGCCTTTCCCTGCGCGCTCCCGCGGAGTCCGACCGAACGGCGCCGGCAGGAAAGCCCGGCCGCATGAGGCCGTCGATGTCGAACCCCGTCTCCGATGCCGAGATGGGGCGGACCGTTGCGCCTTCCGGCGAAACGCGGCGGCGTTTCGGCATCCTCGACGTCGCGCGCGGCATCGCCCTCCTGGCGATGGCCGCCTATCACACCACCTGGGATCTCGGGTATCTGGCGCTCACGCCGGAGAACTACGCCCTGACGCCTCCGGGCAAGGTCGCGGCCCATCTCATCGCAGGCACGTTCCTGGTGCTCGTCGGCATCGGCCTCGTGCTGATGAACCGGGATGGGCTCAGGCCACGGGCGTTTCTGCTGCGCCTCGCGCGGATCGGCGTCGCCGCCCTCCTCATCACGGCGGCGACGCGCTACGCCTTTCCGGACAGCTACATCTTCTTCGGCATCCTGCATTGCATCGCCGTGTCGAGCGTGCTCGCCGTGCCGTTCCTGCGGGTGTCGCCGGTGGCGGCGGTCGTGGTCGGCATCGTCGTCCTCGCTGCGCCTGCGGTGATGGCGAACCCGGATTATCACCTCGCCGTCTTCGACGATCCGATCCTGAGCTTTCTCGGGCTCGGCGCGATACCGCCCCGCACGAATGATTACGTGCCGCTGTTTCCCTGGTTCGGCCTGGTCCTGGCGGGGGTGGCGATGGCCCGGCTGGGACTGCCGGCCTTCCTGCGCACGGCGCTGCCTGATTGGCGGACGCGCTCGCTCGCCTCGCGAGGGCTGGCCCTGGCGGGACGCCACAGCCTCGCGGTCTACCTCGTCCACCAGCCGCTGCTCCTCGCCCTGCTGACGGGCGTGGTCGCGGTCACCGGCCCGCATCCGAAGGCCGGTCTCGTCGCGTTCCGCCAGGACTACCGCACGCAATGCGAGGCGACCGGTGGCACAGCGCAGGCGTGCCGGGTGGCCGCCCGCTGCGTCGGCGATGCGCTCCGAAGGGAGAATTTGTGGGCGGTCACGGGGCGAGGCTTCACGGTGGAAGAGCGGGCGAAAGCCCAGGCCCTGTCCCAGGCCTGCTACGACGCGGCCGATGGATCGCCGGCGTCGCCGTGATCGGCATCTTCGAAGAACGGCATCCGCCTCACCAGCGAGGCGGATGCCGCGTGTCGTCGATGCATCAATCCTTGGCGCGTTCCACGTAGGAACCGTCTTCGGTCATGATGACGACGCGGGTGCCCACCGCCACGTGCGGCGGCACGGCGGTACGCACGCCGTTGGAGAGGATCGCCGGCTTGTAAGAAGAAGACGCCGTCTGGCCCTTCATCGCCGGCTCGGTCTCGGTGATCTCGAGGGTGACGCGCTGCGGCAACTCGACCGTGAGCGGCACCTCGTTATGCGAGGCCAGCATCACCTTCATGCCCTCCTGCAGGTAGGGCGCGGCGTTGCCGACGACGTCCTTGGGCACTGCGACCTGCTCGTAGGTCTCGGGATTCATGAAGTGGTAGCCTTCGCCGTCCTCGTACAGGAAGGTGTGCTCGCGATCCTCGACGAAGGCACGCTCCACCGACTCGGTGGTGCGGTAGCGCTCGGACACCTTCACACCGTCGGTGATGCGGCGCATGTCGAGCTGCGTCACGGGGGTGCCCTTGCCGGGGTGGATGTTCTCCACCGTCAGGATGACGTAGAGCTTGCCGTCCTTGTCGACGACGTTGCCCTTGCGGAGCGTAGAGGCGATTACCTTCACGGGGTCAGATCCTGTTCGAGACAATATATGGAACGCCCCGGCGTGGATTCTGCCCACGGGAGCGACATCTGTGCTCCGCCACTATCCTATCCGGCGTCGCGTTGCCAGCAGCACGGCGGCCTCGGCCGCATTTGGCGAGCCGGCTGCGGGACGGTCGGTCGTGAGCGCGTCCGCCTCGCCGTGGTGGTCGCCGCATCGCCATGCCGACCGCCGCCCGGCCCTGCTTACACGGAACCGCATCGTCGCCGCGTTGCGAGGACATTTCGCGGAGCAGGATTTCGTCGAGGTGGAGGCCGCCGCCCTCCAGGTCTCGCCGGGCAACGAGGCGCATCTCTCCGCGTTCGCCACCTTGGCCATCGGCCATGACGGCGCGGAATCCCCGCTTTATCTTCACACCTCGCCCGAATTCGCCTGCAAGAAGCTGCTGGCGGCCGGCGAGACGCGGCTGTTCAGCCTCGCAAGGGTGTTCCGCAACCGCGAGCGCGGCCCCCTGCACCACCCGGAATTCAGCATGCTCGAATGGTACCGGGCCGGCGAGGATTACGAGGTGCTGATGCGCGACTGCGCCGACATCCTCGCTCTGGCCGCCGACGAGGCCAAGGTCCGCTCCTTTCGCTTTCGCGGACGTGAATCCGACCCCTTCGCTCCCTTCGAGCGTCTAACCCTCGCCGAGGCGTTCGAACGCCATGCCGGGATCGACCTCCTGGCGACGATCGGGCTCGATGGCTCGACGGACCGGGACGCGCTGGCCGCCGGAGTCGCGGCCTGCGGCCTGCGGGTGGCGCCGGACGATCGCTGGGCCGACCTGTTCAGCCGCGTTCTCGTCGCCCTCATCGAGCCGAGGCTGGGCGACGGGCGGCCGACCCTCCTCTGCGAATATCCGGTGAGCGAGGCGGCCCTCGCTCGCCCCAGCGCCCGCGATCCCCGAGTCGCGGAACGGTTCGAGCTCTATGCCTGCGGCGTCGAACTCGCCAATGCCTTCGGCGAGCTCACCGATCCGCACGAGCAGCGCCGCCGGTTCGAGGCGGAGATGGCGGAGAAGGCGCGCATCTACGGCGAAACCTACCCGATCGACGAGGATTTCCTTGCGGCTCTCGCCATCATGCCGGAGGCGAGCGGCATCGCGCTCGGCCTCGACCGGCTGGTCATGCTCGCCGTCGGCGCGCCGCGCATCGACGACGTGATCTGGACTCCCGTGGCGGAGACCCCGGCGGCGAAGGGGGGCAACGCGTGAACCGACCCCTGCCCCGCTCCCTCCGAAGCCCCTCGCAGCTCGCCGAGGCCGGGCTCGTCCCGGCGGCCGACCTTTCGGTCCTGCAGGCGGTGGCGGCGCGCTACGCGGTGTCGGTGACGCCGGACATGGCCGAACTGATCGATCCCTCCGATCCCGAAGACCCCATCGCCCGTCAGTTCGTGCCCCGCGCGGAGGAACTGGCGACGCGTCCGGAGGAGGATTCCGATCCGATCGGCGATGCCGCGCATTCACCGATGCCCGGTCTCGTCCATCGCTATCCGGACCGAGTGCTGCTGAAGCCGCTCCATGTCTGTCCCGTCTATTGCCGCTTCTGCTTCCGCCGCGAGATGGTGGGCCCGGACGGGCTCGGCACCCTGAGCGAGGCCGAACTCGCCGCCGCCCTCGCCTACATCGCCGCCCGGCCGGAGATCTGGGAGGTGATCCTCACCGGCGGCGACCCGTTCGCGCTCTCGGCCCGCAGACTCGGGCAGATCGCCGAGGCGCTCGGCGCCATCCCGCACGTCAAGGTCCTGCGCGTCCATACCCGCGTGCCGGTGGTGGAACCGGCCCGCATCGATGCGGATCTGGTGGCTGCACTGAAGCGCTTCGGAGGGGCGGTCTACGTCGCCCTCCATGCCAACCATCCGCGCGAGTTCACGCCGCCCGCCCGGGCCGCCATCGCCCGGCTCGTCGATGCGGGCATCCCGATGGTGAGCCAGTCCGTCCTGCTCGCCGGGATCAACGACGACCCGGACACGCTGTCCCGCCTGATGCGGAACTTCGTCGAGAACCGGGTCAAGCCCTACTACCTCCATCACGGCGATCTCGCGCCGGGCACCGGCCATCTGCGCACCGGCCTGTCGGCGGGGCGGGACATCATGGGACATCTGCGCGGGCGGCTCTCCGGACTCGCCCAGCCGCTCTACGTGCTGGATATTCCCGGCGGTCACGGCAAGGTGCCGGTCGGGCCTTCCTATGTCGGTGCGGACGAAGCCGGTTGGCGGGTCACCGATCCGCAGGGTCGGGAGCATTCCTACCCGCCGGATGCGGAGAAGCCGGGCTGAGCCCGCACCCCGCCCGATGGGTCGTTCGGCAGAGACGAGGCTTCAGGGTCCAGACATGTTCTTTCCGCTCTCGAAGCTGATCTATTTCGTGATCACGCCCTCGAACTTCTTCATTCTGCTGGGCCTCGCCGGCTGCATCCTGATCTTCGGAGGATGGACGCCGCGTTTCGGCCGCGGGCTGGTCCTGCTCGGCTTCGCCGGATTGTTCCTCGGCGGGCTCCTGCCCCTGGCCGCCTGGATCGCCCTGCCCCTCGAGAATCGGTTTCCGCGGTTCGCGGACGACGGCGCGCCGATCAAGGGCATCATCGTCCTCGGCGGCGCGGTCGAGACCCAGACGACGCTCGCTCGCGGACAACTCTCGGTCAACGATGCGGGCGAGCGCCCGATCGCCTTCGCCGATCTGGCCCGCCGCTACCCGCAAGCGCGGCTCCTGTTTTCCGGCGGCAGCGGGCTGCTCGGCACCGACGGGACATCGGAAGCGGAAGTCGTCAGCCGTTTCGCGGACACGCTCGGATTGCCGCGTACCCGGCTGATCCTCGAGGACCGCTCGCGCAACACCCACGAGAATGCGCGCTTCTCGGCCCAACTGGTGAAGCCGGTGGCCGGCGAGCGCTGGCTCCTCGTCACCTCGGCCTGGCACATGCCGCGCGCCATGGGCTGCTTCCGCCAGGCCGGGTTCGACGTGACGGCCTATCCCGTCGATTACCGCACCGCCGGTTGGCGCGACGCGTGGAAATTGAAGACCTTCGCGTCCGACGGGCTGCTGGTCCTCGATCTGGTGGTCAAGGAATGGATCGGGCTGATCGCCTACCGGCTGTCCGGCTACACGGACGCGCTGTTGCCGGCGCCTCGTCCGAACTCCGATTGATCCTCGACGGCCGGGGAGAGACCGGATCGGTAAAGGGGCCGGATCACGCCTCCCCGGTCGGGGCGATGGGCAGGCCGAGGCGGTAGATCCCGCGGAAGTCGTCGGGGTCGGCCACCGGCTTCCCCTTGCGCAGGATGGCGATGCGGCCCTCCTTGGTGAGGCGCACCGCCATGCGCCGCACCGGATGCATCAGCGGGCTCCAGCCATCCGGATGCGGGCCGCCGAGATGGCGCGCCACTTCCGAAGGGCAGACGGTCTTGCCCTCCCCCCGCTCGAAAACGAGGCGGAGGATCGACTCGCCGATCTCCTCCTCGCTGACGGTCTTGCGCTCGGCGCTCATGATTCGGTGTCCTGCAGGGGGGCTTTGTCTCGTAGGGTATCTCCGCCGTCCTCGGCGAGGAGGGCGGCGCGAATGTCGGAGGCAAATTGCCGGCGCCACATGACGCAGACCACTCCCGTCGTGGCGATGATGAGGAACCACGCATTCACGAACCAGCCGAGATAGGCCAGCGCGAAGAGGAATGCCCGCTGCCCTTTCGCGAAATGGATGCCGGCGGCGATGTTCATGGCGGCCGCCCGGCGTGCGGCGCGGTCCATCTCGGCGGGCGGGGCACCGACCCCCTTCGGCGGCACCGCGCCGATGAGGATCGCACCGTAATTGAACAGGCGATAGGCCCAGGCGAATTTGAAGAAGGCGTAGACGAACACCACCGCGAGCCCCGCGACCTTGATCTCCCAGGTGACGCGGGTGGCGATGGCGCCGAAGGGCAAGGCACCGAACAGGGTCAGGACGTCGTCGCCGGAGCGGGACAGGGTCAGCACGCCGCCGAGCGCGATGAGGGAGGTGGAGGCGAAGAAGGCCGTCCCGTTCTGCAGGGAGGCGTTGATCGTCGTGTCGACCACGCGGTTGTCGCGGACAGTGAGCTGGCGCGACCAGTTCTCCCGCTGACGGTTCATGATCTGGCTGAGACTCGTGCGCCGTCCGCGCATCCGCGCCACCGCCAACCCGTATCCGGTCCAGGCGAGGACGAAGTAGGCGAGGCCCGCAATGTCGAGCGGCGAGAAATCCGCGATAGTCAACGGGTGCTGCATGGGCTCCGATCGCTTCCGGTGCGTGATGGACCGGCCCGGTCTCGCCGGCCCGCCACCCTGCGGCCCGCGGGGGCGACCATAGGGTATCGGCCCGATGCGTGGGAAACGAATCTCCGATCCGGTTCTCTTGTGAGCGTCGGCTATGGATCAGGTCCGTAGAAGGTGGAACCCTGAGGCGGGAGTTTCGGTCGCCTCTGTCACCTCCACAGAGCTGACGCGGGCGCCGTCCGGCCCCCGCCGACAGGCCTCGATCATGGAAGCGACGGAATCGGGCCGCCCGCTGAAGGTCGCTTCGACGCTGCCGTCGGCGCGGTTGCGGACATGCCCGTCGAGGCCGAGGCGTTCGGCCTGACCGAGGGTCCAGTAGCGGTAGCCGACGCCCTGCACCCGGCCGCTGATGACGACATCGACGGTTCTGATCGTATCCAGGGAACGCTCCTCGCATGGCTCGCCGCGAGCGGCGCGGCATCGTTTCGGTTCGGGGCTTCGCTCGCCTCAGCTACGCGGGGCGCGCAGCCACCGGCGCATCTCCGCGATATAGGCGGGCGGGAGGGAAGCGGCCTCGGCCGCCGCCAGGACCGGTTGGAGATAGTCGGGCCTCGGAGCTCCGGCGACGGCGCTGCAGCCGAGATAGATCAGGGCCCGCTTCACCCCGGTCGCAGTCGTCACCGGCTGATAGGCCTTGGTGTAGAGGCGCCCGGCGACGCCCTCGTAGCGATCGAGGGCCGGCACGTCGGCCAGGGCCAGATCCCACAGGATACCCCAGACGGTGGATGTCGGGTCCCGCACCACCGAGGCATAGCCCTCCCGCATGATGATGAAGCGGTGCCGGTTCAGCCGGGCGGTCCCGAGGGAAGTCGAGCCGGGGCAGCGTGCCGCCATCGCGGCGGCATCCATGTTGGCGCCGTAGGAGAAGTAGAGGGGCATGGACCTGATGACCGGAGGGGAAGTGACGAGCGCCTGTCGGGCTCCGTTTCGCCATCGGCCTCAGCTTGACCGTTCGGCAACCACGTTTCGCGAGAGGCACGAACTCGTAAGCCGCTGTCAACGACGACGGCGCATGAGGTACCTGGTCGACATCACGACCAGGGCCTGCCGCGCACAATGCTTCGAGCCATCACCGCCACCGCGACGTCCCGGACCGACTTCGATGCCGCCGCGACCGACCAGAGCGTCCGGCTCTCGGAATTGCTGGGTGCGCTCAGCCATGCCCTCGACCTCACCGAGGGCCAGCCGGTGGGGCATTGCGTGCGCTCCTGCTGGATCGGCACCCATATCGGCCGCGAGATGGGTCTGCAGGAATACGAGCTGTGGGACCTGTACTACACGATCCTCCTGAAGGACCTCGGCTGCTCGTCCAACGCCGCACGGATCTGCGAACTCTACCTGACCGACGACCTCACCTTCAAACACGACTTCAAGACGGTGAGCGACCGGCTTCCGCAGGTCCTCGGCTTCGTCTTCTCCCATACCGGCCTGAAGGCCGGCCTCGCCGAGCGCTTCCGCGCCATCCTCAACATCATGCAGAACGGCGGCGAGATCGCGCGCGAACTCATCGAGACCCGCTGCCAGCGCGGTGCCGAGATCGCCCGGCGGATGCGGTTTCCGGAAGCGGTCTGCGCGGGCATCCTGTCCCTCGATGAGCATTGGAACGGCCAGGGCAAGCCCAACCGTCTCGCCGGAGCTGCCATCCCGCTCTATGCCCGCATCGCCCTCCTGTCTCAGGTCGTCGACGTGTTCCACTGCTCGGCCGGGCGGGCGGCGGCGATGACCGAGATACGGTCGCGCATCGGGTCGTGGTTCGATCCCGAACTCGTGGCGTGTTTCGAACGGGTGGCGCAGGACGACGGGTTCTGGGCGACGCTCGCCTCCGACACAATCGAGGATTCCGTCTTCGCCCTCGAACCGGCGCACCGGGAGGTCGTCATCGACGAGGATTACCTCGACGATATCGCCCGCGCCTTCGCCCAGGTGGTCGATACCAAGAGCCCCTTCACCGCCGGCCATTCGGAGCGGGTCGCGGTCTATGCCGACATGATCGCCGAGCAGATGGGCCTCGCGCCGGCCCATCGGCGCTGGCTCAGGCGGGCGGCGCTGCTGCACGATATCGGCAAGCTCGGCGTCTCGAACGCGATCCTCGACAAGAACGGCAAGCTCGACGAGATCGAGTGGCAATCCATGCGCAACCATTCGGCCCTGTCGGAGACGATCCTGTCGCGGGTGAAGGCGTTCCACGACATGGCGCGCATCGGCGGCAGTCATCACGAGCGCCTCGACGGCAAGGGCTATCCCCGCGGCCTGTCCGGGGACGAGATCGCCCTCGAGACGCGCATCATCTCGGTAGCCGACGTCTTCGACGCGCTGACCGCCGACCGGCCCTACCGGGCGGCGATGCCGATCCCGAAAGCCCTGGGGATCATGCGGGCCGATATCGGATCGTCCTTCGATCCCGCCTGCTTCGCCGCGCTGGAGCGCGCGCTCGACCTGGTGGACGGGCTCGCCGAGGCGGTGTGATCCTCAAGTGCCCTTCCCCGGACGGGTGGAGCGCCAGCGGAACCCGATCCGGGGCCCAGCGGAAGAAGCCGCGAAGCGTCCAAACCCTTAGGGGCGTCCAGTTCGCGCGGCCGATCATGAGCCGCTGACGCGGCCCTTTCTTCGCCAGGTCCCGGATCACCTTCCGCTTCGCTTCAGGCGTCCGGGAAAGGGTGGGATGGATGAAACGTCCCCCGCGGAGAACGCCGTCAGGCGAATTCGAGGATGACCGCGTCGACGGCGAGGCTGTCGCCCTCCTTGGCCGCGATCTTCGAGACGGTGGCGTCGCGCTCGGCGCGCAGGACGTTTTCCATCTTCATCGCCTCGACGATGGCCAGCGGCTCGCCGTTCTTCACCTCCTGGCCTTCCTTCACCAGGATGGCCTTCACGAGGCCGGGCATCGGGCAGAGCACCTGCTTGCCGGAGCCCGCATTCTCCTTGATCGGCATCAGGGCGGCGAGTTCGGCCTCGCGCCGGGTGTAGACCCGCGCCTCGGCCGCCGCGCCGCCGTGCTGGAGCGCGACGCCGTTGAGAAGGCCGCGGACCTGGATGGCGACGCGGGTGCCGCCGATCTCTCCGGACCAGACCGGCTCACCCGGACGCCAGTCGCTTTCCACCGTCCAGGTCTTGCCGTCCTCGGCCGTGACGACGAGCTGTTCGCCGAGATCGTCCACCGTCACCGGATAGGACTGGCCGGCCAGGATCACGATGCGGTCGCGCTCGAAATGGAGCAGGGCCGGATCGCGCATCTGTCCCGAGATGCCGCGCTTGCGGGTGTTGAGCTTGTGATCGATGGCCGCGGCCGCGGCGGCCATGCGCTGGGCGATCTCGCCCGCGGGCTCGGGAGCCGCGAACCCCTCCGGGAACTCCTCGGCGATGAAGCCGGTGGAGATGTTGCCCGAGCGCCAGCGCGGATGCGCCATCAGGGCCGACAGGAACGGGATGTTGTGGCGGATGCCGTCGATGGCGAAGGAATCGAGCGCCTCGCCCTGCGATTCGATCGCTTCGGCGCGGGTCGGCGCCCAGGTCACGAGCTTGGCGATCATCGGATCGTAGTGGATCGCGATCTCGCCGCCCTCCTCCACGCCGGTATCGTTGCGAACGATCGCGTTGCCGAACGGACCTTCCTCCGGCGGCCGATAGGTGGTCAGCCGTCCGATCGAAGGCAGGAAGTTGCGGGTCGGATCCTCGGCATAGACGCGGCTCTCGACGGCCCAGCCGTTGAGCTTTACCTCGTCCTGCGTCAGCGGCAGTTTCTCGCCATAGGCCGAGCGGATCATCATCTCGACGAGGTCGAGGCCGGTGATCATCTCGGTGACCGGATGCTCCACCTGGAGACGGGTGTTCATTTCGAGGAAGTAGAACGACTTGTCCTGTCCGGCGACGAACTCGACCGTGCCGGCCGAATCGTAGGCCACGGCCTTGGCGAGAGCCACGGCCTGCTCACCCATCTTCTTCCGGGTCTCCTCGTCGAGGAGGGGCGACGGGGCTTCCTCGATGACCTTCTGGTTGCGGCGCTGGATCGAGCATTCGCGCTCGCCGAGATAGATGACGTTGCCGTGCTTGTCGCCGATCACCTGGATCTCGATGTGGCGCGGATCGGTGATGAACTTCTCCACGAACACGCGGTCGTCGCCGAACGAGGACGCGGCCTCGGACTTGGCGCGGGCGAAGCCTTCGGCGACCTCGCCGGAGGAATAGGCGATGCGCATGCCCTTGCCGCCGCCGCCGGCGGACGCCTTGATCATCACCGGATAGCCGATCTCGTCGGCGATGGTGACGGCGTGTTCGGGGCTCTCGATCACGCCGAGGAAGCCCGGCACGGTGGAGACGTTGGCGGCGGAGGCCGCCTTCTTCGACTCGATCTTGTCGCCCATGGCGGCGATCGCGCCGGGATTGGGGCCGATGAAGACGATGCCGGCGGCTTCCAGGGCCCGCGGAAACGATTCACGCTCGGACAGGAATCCGTAGCCGGGATGGACGGCCTGGGCCCCGGTCTGTTTGCAGGCGTCGATGATCTTGTCGATCAGCAGATAGGACTGCGCCGCCGGAGCGGGGCCGATATGCACGGCCTCGTCGGCCATCGCCACGTGCACGGCGTCCCTGTCGGCATCGGAATAGACGGCGACCGTCTTGATACCCATCCTGCGCGCGGTCTTGATGATGCGGCACGCAATCTCGCCGCGGTTCGCAATCAGGATTTTCTCGAACATCGGTCCGGGCACTCTGGTAAAGCGGGATAGGTCACGAGCGACGACGCGCTCAAGCTCGTTCCCGTTAAAGCAGTTGTGCGGCTTCGCAAAGCTGGACCAGGGAAGGTATTTGCCGGCTTCGCTGGCATACCATTCTGAAGGCGCATTCTTCGGCGTCCGGCCGTTACTGCCGTGCCTCGGCCGCCTTGGGCCGTTCCGCGGGCGGGTCGCGCCGGGGCGATCAGGCCGCGTCGCGAAGATCGAGCTCGATGACGCCGAAGGCCTGCTCGGTGTTGTGGCGGCGGTGGGCGCAGCCGATGGCGAAGGCCACGAGGATCTCGTGGCTGGTCTCGGCTTCACGCACGATCTCGAAGGCGATGCGGGCGGCGAGCGGGGTCGGGCCGGCATCGCTGCGCAGGGAGCCGACGAGCCAGCGGGCGATCTCGGCATCGACGTAGCCGGTGGGGCGCTCGCCCCAGACGGCGAAGTTCACGACGGCGGCGCTGACGAAATCGGCATAGGACACGTCGCTCTGCGGCACGGCGCGGTCGAGGGCGATGAGCATGTCGGCCTCGTCGGCATGTGCGATGCCGTCCGGGAGGAGGTCGCGGCCGAGGATCTGGACGTCGGCGGCGGTGATGCGGCCGGCGGCGACGACACGGTTACAGAAGAGCTGAAGCGAACGGTTGATCATTGGTTGATGCCTCCCCGGCTTTATTTGCGCCGGTCTGTGTTTCTGCATGTCGATGACTATGCAGGAGGCAACCGTTCAAGGAGTTAACGGCCAAATCTGAATCAACGTTCAGGTTAAAGCCTGCTCACGAATGAGCCTTTCGGAATCGTATCCTTTCCGGCAGGCTGCGCTGCCGGGGCAGCGCAGCCTGCACGCGTCCTCGCTCTCAGCGCACCACGACCTTGGCGCCGATCGGCACGCGCTCGTAGAGGTCGACCACGTCGGCGTTGAGCATGCGGATGCAGCCCGAGGACACGGCCTGCCCGATCTTCTCCGGCTCGTTGGTGCCGTGGATGCGGAACAGCGTGTCCTTCTTGCCCTCGGCGAGGTAGAGCGCGCGGGCACCGATGGGGCTGGTGGGGCCGCCTTCGAGGCGCTTGGGCAGCTCCGGCCGGCGAGCGATCATCTCCGGCGGCGGGTTCCAATCCGGCCACTCGCCCTTGCGATCGACATTCGCGGTCCCGGCCCAGGCCATGCCGGCATGGCCCACGGCCACGGGATAGCGCATCGCCTTGCCGTCGGGCAGCACATAATAGAGCCGGCGCTCCTTCGTCACGACGATGACCGTACCGGGCGGCTCGTTCGTCTTGTACTCGACGGTCGTGCGCGCGATCTTGGGATCGATCGTGGCCTGGGGCGCCTGTTTCAACCATTCCTTGTCGCGGGCCTCTCCCGTGAGGGCGGCGGGCTGCGTCAGGGCGGTATGCGCGGTGGGCGGAGCCAGCGGAACGTTCGCCGTCTGGGTGTTGCACGCACCGAGCGACAGGGCGGACAGGATCGCCGCGGCTCCGGCCGAGCGGCGCAGGTCGAAGTGACGGGACGGGCGGAACGACCAGGGCGCGGACGACATGAGAACGGAGCCTGACTCGAGGCCGAAAGGCTTCGAAGAATGTGGTTGATGGACTATTGCGCCATCTAACCTGCAGACTCATCGGCGCGTAATCTCGCGGCCTCTTACCGTGGCGCATTTGCATCGTATGTTGTGCTCAGAGCACAGTCGAGCCGAGTGGGTCGACTGGAAACCGTTCGGAGGGATGAGCGTGACGACCCTGTACGTGAGCCACCCATCCGCCCTGGATCACGCGATGCCGGACGGGCACCCGGAACGGGCGGATCGGATCCGCGCCGTGGATGCGGCTTTGGAGAAGGAGCGCTTCTCGGGATTGCTCCGTGAATCGGCGCCTCGTGCGGAGACGGCGACGGTCGCCCTCGCGCATCCCATTCCCTACGTGGAGGCGATCATCGCTGCCTCGCCGAAATCCGGCTACGTCCAGATCGATTCGGACACGCTGATGTCGCCGGGCACCCTCGACGCGTCCCTGCGCGGCGTCGGCGGTGCTGTCCATGCGGTGGACGCCGTGATGAGCGGTGCGTGTTCGAACGCCTTCGTCGCCATGCGGCCGCCCGGCCACCATGCCGAACGCATGCAGGCGATGGGCTTCTGCCTGTTCAACAATGCCGCCATCGCCGTGCGGCATGCGCGGGAGCGTCACGGCGCCGACCGCGTGGCGCTGGTGGATTGGGACGTCCATCACGGCAACGGCTCGCAGGACATATTCTGGGACGACAAGGCGGTGATGTACGCCTCGACCCACGAGATGCCGCTATTTCCCGGCACGGGGGCCGTCGGAGAGCGCGGCACCCACGACACCATCGTCAACGTGCCGCTTCGTTCAGGGGACGACAGCGGCATCTTCCGCGAGAAGTTCGAGAAGGGGGTGCTGGCCCGTCTCTCGGCCTTCGCACCGGATCTCATCGTCATCTCGGCCGGCTTCGACGCCCACTGGCTCGACCCGCTGGCCAGCATCCAGCTCGACGAGAGCGATTTCGGCTGGGCCACCCGCAAGCTGATGGAGATCGCCGACCGCCATGCCGGCGGTCGGGTCGTGTCGGTGCTGGAGGGCGGCTACAGTCTCGACGGCCTGGCGCGATCTGTCACGGCGCATGTGGATGCGCTGATGGGGCGGTGAGCGCCCTACCCTTCCAGCGGTACGTCGCCCAGGAGCTCGATGCCGAAGCCAGACAGGCCGACATAGGAGCGCGACGAGGTCGCGAGGTTGCGGATCGAGACGATGCCGAGGTCGCGCAGGATCTGGGCGCCGAGACCGACCTCCCGCCATTGCCGCACGCGCAGGGCCTCGGCCCCCTCCTCCGCATAGGAGGAGAGCGGCACGCCGGCGGTCCCGTCGCGCAGATAGACGAGGACGCCGCGGCCCTCCTTGGCGAAGCGGCGCAGGACGCAATCGATCTGCTTGCCGCCGCCGATTACGTCGGCCACCACGTTCGAGCGGTGCAGACGCACCAGCACGTCGCGGCCGTCGTCGATATTGCCCTGGACGAAGGCGAATTGCTGAACCGTCTCGAAGGGCGTGGTGTAGGCGAAGCCCGTGAGATCGCCGAATTCCGACTTGACCGGGAACGTGCCGACCCGCTCCACCAGCTTCTCTCTCGCCTGGCGATAGGAGATGAGATCGGCCACCGAGACGCGCTTGAGCTTGTGCAGCTCCGAGAAGGCCGTGATCTGCGGCCCCTTCATCACGGTGCCGTCGTCGTTGGCGAGTTCGCAGATGACGCCGACGGGCGGAAGTCCCGCGAGCTTGCACAGGTCGACAGCCGCTTCCGTATGGCCGGAGCGCATGAGCACGCCGCCATCCTTGGCGATGAGCGGAAAGACGTGGCCCGGACGGACGAAGTCCGATTCGCCCATGTTGCCGTTGGCGAGCGCCCGCACCGTGTTGCAGCGCTGCTCGGCCGAGATGCCGGTGGTCAGCCCGTGTTTCGTGTCCACCGTCACCGTGAAGGCGGTGCCGAGCGGCGCGTCGTTCGAGGCCACCATCGGATCGAGTCGCAGCCGACGCGCCTCGGCGCGGGTCAGCGGCGCGCAGACGATGCCGCAGGTGTTGCGGATGATGAAGGCCATCTTTTCCGGCGTGCAGAGCGAGGCCGCGACGACGAGGTCGCCCTCGTTCTCGCGATCGTCATCATCGGTGACGACGACGATCTCGCCGCGGGCATAGGCCTCGATGGCCTGCGTGACGTGGGTATGGGGCACGGGATGTCTCTTGGAATCTCAGGGCGAATAGGCTCGCGGCGCGCGGGTCAGCCCCGCGTCCCGACCTGTCCCCGGTGACGCAGATAGTGATCGGCGAGCACGCACGCCATCATCGCCTCGGCGACGGGGACGGCGCGGATGCCGACGCAGGGATCGTGACGGCCCTTGGTGACGAGATCGACGTCGCGGTTGTCGCGTGTCACGCTCATGCGCGGTGTCAGGATCGACGAGGTCGGCTTGACCGCGAAGCGGCAGATCAGCGGCTGGCCGGTGGAGATGCCGCCGAGGACGCCGCCGGCATGGTTGGCGAGGAAGGTCGGCGCGCCGGCATTGCCCGAGCGCATCTCGTCGGCGTTCTCCTCGCCGCGCAGGGAGGCCGCAGCGAAACCGTCCCCGATCTCGACGCCCTTGACGGCGTTGATCGACATCATGGCGGCGGCGAGATCGGCGTCGAGCTTGCCGTAGATCGGCGCGCCGAGGCCGGGCGGAACGCCTTCGGCCACCACCTCGATCACCGCGCCCACCGACGAGCCGTCCTTGCGGATGCCGTCGAGATACTCCTCGTAGAACCTGGCCGTCTCGGCATCGGGGCAGAAGAACGGGTTTCGCGCCACCTCGTCCCAATCCCATCTCGACCGGTCGATGGCGTGCGGTCCCATCTGCACCAGGGCGGCCTGGATGATGACCTCTGCCGGCAGGACCCGGCGGGCGATCGCCCCGGCGGCGACGCGGGCCGCGGTCTCGCGAGCCGAGGAGCGCCCTCCCCCGCGATAGTCGCGGATGCCGTATTTGGCATCGTAGGCATAGTCGGCATGCCCCGGACGATAGCTGTCGCGGATCTCGGAATAATCCTTCGAGCGCTGGTCGGTATTCTCGATCTCCAGCGCGATCGGCGTGCCGGTGGTCAGCTGGACGCCGCCCGTGCGGTCGTCGGAGAACACGCCGGACAGGATGCGGACCTGGTCGGGCTCGCGCCGCTGGGTGGTGAAGCGAGACTGGCCCGGCTTGCGCCGGTCGAGCTCCGCCTGGATGTCGGCCGCCTCGATGGGAATGCCGGGCGGGCACCCATCCACGACGCAGCCGAGCGCCACCCCGTGGCTCTCGCCGAAGGTGGTCACGCGGAAGAGATGGCCGAACGTATTGTGAGACATGGTGTGGGACGCTCTAGCGCGGCTTTCGGCTCAGGGCAAAGCGTCGGGCTCATGCGTCCGGCCGCGCCAGCACCCCGCCCGTCATCGCCTCGCGCACCCCGGTGGTCGACGGGAAGGTGATCGGTAGTCCCTTCAGCGAACGCACCGCGAGATGCGCGAAGGCCTGGGCTTCGAGATAGGCCGAGGACCAGCCGATGGCGTCCGCCGTCGTGATCTCGGCACGCAGGTGATAGTTCAGGAGGCGAACCAGCTCGCCGTTGCGGGCGCCGCCGCCGGCCACGATCCAGCGCGTAGGGATCTCCGGCGCATGATCGAGGGCGCGGGCGACCGAGCGGGCGGTGAAGGCGGTCAGCGTCGCCGCACCGTCCTCGGTGGAGAGCTGGCCGGCGAGCTTGTGCGAGAACCAGTTGCGATCGAGCGATTTCGGCGGCCGGCGGACAAAGAACGGGTGGGTCAGGAGCCAGGCGAGCAATGGCTCGTCGGGCCGCCCACGCGCGGCGGTGCGGCCGCCATCGTCGAGTGGACGTCCGGTACGCTCGCGCATCCAGTCGTCGATGAGGGCGTTGCCGGGGCCGGTATCGAAGGCGATGACGTCGCCGTTCGAGGCGATGAGCGTGGCGTTGGCGACACCGCCGATATTGAGGATGCCGAGGGCACCCTCGTATCCCGCGGCCTTGGCCAGGGCCTTGTGGAAGACCGGCACCAGCGGCGCCCCCTGTCCGCCCGCTGCGATGTCGGCATGGCGCAGGTCCGACACGACCGGAATGCCGAGACGGCGGCTCAGCGCGGCTCCGTCGCCGATCTGGACGCTCATGCGCTGGTCGGGGCGATGGACGACGGTCTGCCCGTGGAAGCCGATCACGTCGATGTCTGCGGCGCTCAGGCCGTTGGCGGAAAGGAAGGCTTCCACGGCCTCGGCATGGGCGGCGGTGACGAAGGCCTCGGCCTCGGGCAGGCAGCCGGGACGGTCCTCGCGGGCGACCACGGCTTCCGAATCGGACAGGGCCCGGCGGAGCAGCTCACGGTCCTCGTCGGAATAGCCGCGATAGCCGGTGGGGCCGAGGGGTTCGAGATAGCCGTTATGGCTGCGTACGACCTTCACGTCCTCGCCGTCGGTCTCGATCAGGGCGACATCGACCCCGTCGAGGGAGGTGCCGCTCATCAGGCCGATCGCCCGCATCATCGCCATTCCGTTCACGCCCCGTGCCTTCCCGGGCCAGCCCTGCTAAGAGCCGCCGCATCATCGTGCGGTGCTATCACGGGGGCGTTTGCCCTGTCCCGCGCCGCGACCTATCGAATCCGGAACCTCTCATGTCCTCCGCTCCGACCATCGCCGCCGAGCCCTTCGCGCCGAAATCCGACTTCCTGCGGGTTCTGTCGGAGCGCGGCTACATCCACCAGGGCTCCGATCTCGCCGGGATCGACGCCGCTGCGCTGGAGGGCCGCCTGACGACCTATGTCGGCTACGATTGCACGGCGGCCTCGCTGCATGTGGGCCATCTGCTCTCGATCATGATGCTGCATTGGCTCCAGGCCACCGGCGGCACGCCGATCACCCTGATGGGCGGCGGGACCACCCGCGTCGGCGATCCCTCCGGCCGCGACGAGAGTCGGAAGATCCTCACGCTGGATCAGATCGAGGAGAACAAGGCCGGCATCCAGAAGACGTTTTCGCGGTTCCTGACCTTCGGGACCGGCGGCAATGCCGCGACCATGGTCGACAATGCCGAATGGCTGACGAAGCTCAACTACATCGAGATGCTGCGCGACATCGGCCGGCACTTCTCGGTGAACCGCATGATGTCGATGGATAGCGTCCGGATGCGGCTGGAGCGCGACCAGGAGCTGTCGTTCCTCGAATTCAACTACATGATCCTGCAATCCTACGACTTCGTCGAGCTCAACCGCCGTTACGGCTGCGTGCTGCAGATGGGCGGGTCGGACCAGTGGGGCAACATCGTCAACGGCATCGATCTCGGCCGCCGCATGGGCACGCCGCAGCTCTACGGCCTGACCTGCCCGCTGCTCACCACGTCCTCCGGTGCCAAGATGGGCAAGACGGCGGCCGGCGCCGTCTGGCTCGATGCCGGGATGCTGAGCCCCTACGATTACTGGCAGTTCTGGCGCAACACCGAGGATGCCGACGTGGCGCGCTTCCTCAAGCTGTTCACGCTGCTGCCGATGGACGAGATCGCCCGGCTCGCCGCTCTCCAGGGCGCCGAGATCAACGACGCCAAGAAGGTGCTCGCCACCGAGGCGACCGCGCTCATGCACGGCCGCGAGGCGGCTGACGCCGCCTCCGAGACCGCGCGCAAGACCTTCGTCGAGGGCAGCGTCGCGCAGGACCTGCCGAGCGTGACGGTTCCGGGGACCGTGCTCGAAGCCGGCTTCGGCGTGCTCTCGGCCTTCGGGCCCGACCATGCCAAGCTCGTACCCTCCACCAGCGAGGCGAGGCGCCAGATCAAGAGCGGGGGATTGCGCGTCAACGACGTGCAGATCACCGACGAGAAGGCGGTGCTGACGAACGCCGATCTCAACGTGGACGGCGTGATCAAGCTCTCCTTCGGCCGCAAGAAGCACGTGCTTCTCAGGGTCGGATGAGGCGAGCGCCCTATTCGGAAGCGTCCCCTCTTCCGCCCGCGCTCTAGCTGTGAGCTTTCAGGAGGTTGTCCATCCGGTCTGAACCGAGGAGGCTGGAGTTGCGAGGCTTCAGCTATGTCGGAGAGACCGGATGAACATCCATCAG
>NZ_JBHTND010000032.1:0-45364 GCF_042679825.1 Methylobacterium marchantiae
ACGGCGTCCGCAACACCCTGAAGCGCGCTCTCGGGAAGCAGACGAAGCGATGACGGTTCGTCAAGCCCGTCGAGGATCGAGGTTTCTATCCGTGACAATGGCCCACTCACTTCTTTGAATCGGATATCCGATCGACAGAACGCCCCGCCTGCCGCTATCGGCTTCGGGCAGGGACGCCGACGATCTCGGCTTCGGCGGCCTTTCGCGCGACGCGGCCGCCATGACCGCTGCGCATTATAACGCCACCATCGGTCAATACCACGCCGACATAGCAAGTCTGCAGGCCGCGTCCCAAGCTTTCGAGCCTCGGGACGGCCGACCGAGTTAAGGATTTGTGGCCGATCGATCAATGTCGAAGAACGGTTTTTCCGTCATCGACGACTTCGCCGGGAGCCCCTATGGACCGCTTTTTCCACATGCCTGCGCTGGTGTGGCTGGCTCTCGCGGCCAGTGTGACGCTTTGTCCGGAACGATCGATGGCTTCCCCGCTGGCAGGGTCCGTGATTCCAGCCGGCGCCTCCGTGCCGGCGCCGGTCTTCGAGTTCAGGCTGCCCTGCGACCGGCTGGATGGGTGCCAAAACCCCGGCTCCTCGCAGCAGCCGGACCGCCGGGTCCACCCCTTCGAGGGGACGCTCGGCCGACCCTGCGCCTATCGCTGGAGGCCGACCCCGTCGGGCACGCGCAAGGTCCGGGTCTGCTATTGAGACGGGCGATGCGGCAGCGCAGAGGGGCCTCGGCGGCGGCATGCCTTCTGGCCGGCCTCGTCGCCCTCCCGGCCGAGGGCCTCGCGGGTGTCGCCTGTCCCGCCCTGTTCGCCCGCGGACAGGCACCTGTGCTCGTCAACCTCAAGCTCGCCCGAGACACGACGAGCCTCTGCTACGAGGCCTTCGCGGTGCTGCATTCGGGCGTGTCGCGGACCCCGGTCTACGCATCGGAATCGCTGACGCGGGCGAGCATCGCCAGGGCACGGACCATCGACCGGACGGATTCCTTCCACGAGGAGGAGCGCCTGCCGGAGACCGCACGCGCCAGGCTGGACGATTACGTCCGCAGCGGGTTCGACCGCGGCCACATGGCGCCGGCCGGCGACATGCCGAGCGGCGCGGCGCAGGCCGAATCGTTCAGCCTCGCCAACGTCGTACCCCAGGATCGCGCCCTGAACCGGGGCCTGTGGGCGGCGATCGAGGAGAGCGTCCGTCGCCTCGCCGTGGCGAGGGGGCACCTCTTCGTCGTCACCGGGACGATCTATGCGGGCAGCGCCATCGACTCCCTGGACGGGCGCGTCCTGGTACCGACCTCCCTGTTCAAGGCGGTCTACGATCCGGCGCGCGGCGAGGCGGCGGCCTATCTCGTGGCCAACCGGGCCGATGCGGAATGGCGGTCGGTCCCGCTCGGCGAATTGACGACGGTCTCGGGGATCGACGTCTTCCCGGGCGTCACCGCCACGGTGATGGACCTGCCCGAGCCGCGCGCCTATTCCCGGGGCGACAGCGCCGGCGGGCGGCCGAAGGGGCGTGCCCGCGAAGAGCCGAGCTTCGAGGAATGGGCGATCGCCACGCTGCACCGGATGGCGCGACGCCTGCTCCGCGACGTGCTGAGATCGATCTTCTGAGAGAGCGGGCGAGAGGGGAGGCGGATGTGACACAAACGATCGAGACGGGCGCGGCGCCCGCGGCCTTCACACCCTTCGCGGACGAGGCCGCCGTGGAGACCATCGGCGGCCTGTCGCTGGAGAACGGGGCGGCGTCGATCGCCATCCATGGCAGCCTGGACCTGACCCGCGACAGAGCGGGACTGGAGCGGGCCCGCAGACTCAAGGCCGTCGCGGAGACCATTGTGGCGGCCCTCGAAGCGGCCGACCTGCCCGACGAGGCGCCGCAGACGGCATCGAATACGAGGAAGGTCGAGAACCCCTTCGCGTAGACCGTCCCGGCCCTGGCCCCGGCCCGAGGCCGCGCAGAAGGGCGGATTTGCGCTCTCTCCGGCATACCCGTTCTTGCATACCCGTTCTTGCCGCTGACCCGCCGCCCTGGTACTTCCAGCCCTCGTCTCACGCGGTGCGGTTTCGAGGACGGCTCGCCGCCATCCGACGCCGCCGCACGCGGGACGGCCCGGGCGGACCGGAGCAACGCGCGCCGCTTTTCATGGCGCGCGACCTCCGCGGCGAGCCCCACCCACGCCATTTCCGGCGGCCGATCCAGCGCCCACGCGCCAAGCCGCCCAGCAACAGTCAAGGATACCGGACGCTCATGGCGCGCGAATTCATCTACCACATGAAGGGTCTCACCAAGACCTATACCGGCGGCAAGAAGATCTTGGACAACGTCAACCTGTCGTTCTACCCGGACGCCAAGATCGGCGTGCTCGGCATCAACGGCTCGGGCAAGTCGACCCTGCTCAAGATCATGGCCGGCATCGACACGGAATGGACCGGCGAGGGCTTCGTCGCGCAGGGCGCGCGGGTCGGCTACCTGCCGCAGGAGCCGCAGCTCGATCCGAACAAGTCGGTGCGCGAGAACGTGATGGAGGGCGTGGCCGAGAAGCAGGCGCTCCTCGACCGCTACAACGAGCTCGCCATGAACTATTCCGAGGAGACGGCGGACGAGATGACCGCCCTCCAGGATCAGATCGAGGCCAAGGACCTCTGGGAGCTCGATTCGAAGGTCGATCAGGCCATGGAGGCCCTCGGCTGCCCCAGCGACGATCAGCCGGTGGCGACCCTGTCGGGCGGCGAGCGCCGCCGCGTGGCGCTGTGCAAGCTGCTGCTCTGGGAGCCGGAACTGCTCCTCCTCGACGAGCCCACCAACCACCTCGACGCCGAGACGGTGAACTGGCTCGAAGGCCATCTGAAACAATATCCCGGCGCGATCCTGATCGTGACCCACGATCGCTACTTCCTCGACAACGTCACCGGCTGGATTCTCGAGCTCGATCGGACCCGCGGTTACCCCTACGAGGGCAATTACTCGGCCTGGCTCGTCCAGAAGCAGAAGCGCCTCGCCCAGGAAGGCCGCGAGGACATGGCCCGCCAGCGCGCGATCAACCGCGAGCAGGAATGGATCTCGGCCTCGCCCAAGGCCCGCCAGTCCAAGTCGAAGGCCCGCATCACCCGCTACGACGAGCTGGTGGCCAAGCAGAACGACAAGATCGACGCCTCGGCCCAGATCGTCATCCCCATCGACGAGCGGCTCGGCAACAACGTCATCGAGTTCGACCACCTCAACAAGGCCTTCGGCGACCGCCTGCTGATCGAGGACCTGTCGTTCAAGCTGCCGCCCGGCGGCATCGTCGGCGTCATCGGCCCCAACGGCGCCGGCAAGACCACCCTGTTCAAGATGATCACCGGGTCGGAGAAGCCCGACGGCGGCACCATCTCCGTCGGCGAGACCGTGCATCTCGGCTACGTCGATCAGTCGCGCGACGCCCTCGATCCCGGTGCCACAGTCTGGCAGGAGGTCTCGGGCGGCAACGACATCATCTATTTCAACAAGCGCGAGATCAATTCCCGCGCCTATTGCGCCGCCTTCGCCTTCAAGGGCTCCGACCAGCAGAAGAAGGTCGGCACCCTGTCGGGCGGTGAGCGCAACCGCGTCCATCTCGCCCGCACGCTGAAGGGCGGCGCCAACGTGCTGCTGCTGGACGAGCCCACCAACGACCTCGACATGGAGACCCTGCGGGCGCTCGAAGAGGCGCTGGAGGATTACGCCGGCTGCGCCGTCATCATCAGCCACGATCGCTGGTTCCTGAACCGCATCGCCACCCACATCCTCGCCTTCGAGGGCGAGAGCCACGTGGAATGGTTCGAGGGCAACTTCTCGGATTACGAGGAGGACAAGAAGCGCCGCCTCGGCGCCGACTCGCTGATGCCGAAGAAGATCAAGTACAAGAAGTTCTCGCGCTGACGCGGTGAAAGAGGGCCGGCCCCCTCCCGCAGCGGAGGGGATCCGGCCCGGATCACCGGCGAGAACAGGCGATGCCGCATCCCATCTCGGGGAAAACGGCATCGGATTTGCCTTCCCGATCCTGCGATGAAGCGGGATGCTCGTCGGGACACGTGCGGTGTCGTCGATGAGCGTAGCGTCGAGGGAAAGTCGATCGACGGCGAGTGCTGGTACGATAGCTTGGCCATAGCGGCCTGCCGATGACATCATCTCGGACGACGCGCGCCGAATCTCAGGTGATGGTCGGTCTGTGCCCATTTCTACGCCAGGGTGTGGCTCGCCGGTCATAGCTGGGCCGCCATGGAGGAGCTAGTTTGACCGCAAGGTCAGCTCCTACGGACAATCCCATCATGATCGCGAAGCTTCTTCTCGCCGGCACCGCCTCGATCCTCCTCGCCGGTGCCGCCTCGGCCGCGGATCTTCCGCGCCGCGCCGCCCCGCCGGTCTTCGTTCCCGTCCCGGTCTTCACCTGGACCGGCTTCTACCTCGGCACGCACAGCTCCTACGCCTGGAGCGACAACCAGACGATCCGCACCACCGGCAACGAACTCAACACGCGTGACAACGTTACCGCGAACCGTCGCCCGGGCACCTTCCGCTCCGAGCAGGACGGCATCGGCAATGTCGGCGGCGGCGTCGGCTACAACTATCAGTTCACCCCCGGCTCGGGCTTCGTGGTCGGCCTCAACGCCGACGTGACCTGGACCGACATCAGCAAGAGCTACGCCTATTTCGGCCCCAGCAGCACCGTCGGCGGCCCCCTCAACCCCGCCAACCTGCGCCAGCGCCTCGACTATCTTGGCACCGTCCAGGGCCGCGTCGGCTACGCCTTCGATACGGTCCTCGTCTACGGCACCGGTGGCTTCGCCTACGGTAACGTCAATTACGGCGCCAACTTCTTCAACGGCGCCGGCGCCCTGGCCTATGCCGGCCGCTACAACGACATGGAGACCGGCTACGCCTATGGCGGCGGCGTCGAATGGGCGATCCCCACCGACAGCTTCCTCAACCGCTTCAACTTCATCGGCAGCTTCATCGGCGCCAGCGCCATCACGCTGAAGGCCGAGTACCTGCATTACGACCTCGGCAGCCGCAACGTGCTGGTGAACAACACCGGCCTCGGCGCTCCCTCCACCGGCTCCTACACCTCGCGCTTCAGCACCGAGGGCAATCTCATCAAGGCCGGCTTCAACTACAAGTTCGGCGGCCTCTGAGGTCTCCGAGCGCCGAAGCGGATCGCGCTTCGGCCGTATCTGCGAGAACGACAAGGCCCGGTCCTCAGGATCGGGCCTTGTCCGTTTCCGGCGCGTCGTCCCCACCGATGCCAGCGCGGAGCAGATCGCCGATGCGACGCCGCGTCCACGCATCGCATACCGGACCGTCCCGGCCGAGCGGATCGGATTGCGGCGGGCATGCGTCGATCGCGTCACCCTCTGAAGAGCGCCGCCGGGGCTCCGTCCGGTTCGCGCTCAGACGGTCGCGTTCAGCCCCAGTGCGGCGCGCAGGTCGGCTCCGTCGACGAGCTTTCGTCCTCGGCGCGCGAGGCCGGCCAGCAGGACCCGGTCGGGGAAGGGACAATAGGGCAGGGGCTCCGGCACCATCCCTTCGCCGAGGGTGCCCGATGCGAGAGCGCCGAGCACCCGGTCGAGCAGGATGCGCCCGCGCTCGTGCAGCAGGATCGCGGCACCGGTGGCCGTGATGCCGACCGGCAGGTCCGGCGCCTCCTGGGCGAGGATCGCACCCTTGTCGATGGCGGCGGTCAGGCGATGGATCGTGACGCCGAAATCGGGAACCTCCTCCGCCAGCGCGTGGATCGTCGGCACCGGCCCGCGATGGCGCGGCAGCATTCCGGGATGGAGATTGAGCCCCCCGAGCGGCGCCAGCGCCAGGGTCGCGGCCGAGAAGATCTGGTCGAAATGGAAGGCGAGGACGAGATCCGGGGCATGGATCGCGAAGGCTCGGGCCACCTCCGGCCCGTTCACGTCGTCGACACGCAGGGTCGGTATCCCGCGCGCCCGGCACAGGGCCTTGAGCGGCGTCGCCGCTGTCTCGTCCCGCGCCCCGGTCAGGCGCCGCAACATCCCCGATGCGGGCGCCAGGAGGTCCGGCAGGCCGAAATTCACCGCGAGATAGGGCAGGAAGGCCGGGCCGGAGCGGGCGAGGTGACGTCGGACCTGACCGGTGAGGCCGCCGGAATTCGGCCGTTCGGCATTGGACAATCCGACGAAGGCGATGTCGTCGGCGTGGTCCTCTACGAACCTGCGCACGGCCCGGGCGTTCGGCAGCGCCTCGAGGACGAACAGCGCGATGCGCGGGCGCGTCATCGCCGGCTGCGCCCGACCTTGAACCGGAAGCCGCGCATGCTCCGCCGACGCAGGCCTTCCGGCAGCAGGGCCGATCCGCGTGCGAGAGAGGCGAGGGGCTCGGGAAAGGCGATGATGTCGAGGTCGCGGGCGAGGCCGCGCGCGATGCGGAGAGCCGCCTCCTCGGCACTCATCTCCATCGGGCGCCAGCCCTCGTAATCCCCGCCCATGGTCGTCTTCACGTAGCCGGGCGTCACCACGTTCATCCTGACGCCGCGGGGCCCGAGTTTGGCGCGCAAGGCCAATCCGTGGGCGAGGAGGGCCGCCTTGGTGCCGCTATAGGCCGGCGCGTCGGGCAGCGGCGCGAAGGCCGCGAGCGAGGAGATAAGCGCGATCTGGCCGCGTCCGCGCGCGAGCATGAGGGTGACGCAAGGGAGGGCGACGTTGAGCGCGCCGTTGAGATTGACGTCCACGGTCTCGAACGCCATCGCCTCGGTCTCCACCTCCCCGCCGGGATGCCCGCCATTGATGCCGGCATTGACGATGACGAGATCGAGGGGCGAGGCCGCGTCCGTTTCTCGCATCCACGCGGCGACGGCCGGCCTGTCGCGCACGTCGAGGGAGCGCGTGGCGACGGACGCACCCTTGGCGCGGCATTCGGCGGCGACCGCATCGAGCCTGTCGAGGCCGCGCGCATTGAGGACGAGGTGCGTGCCGGGCGCGGCGTAGTGCCGGGCGAGGGCGGCACCGATTCCGCTCGAAGCGCCGGTGATGAGGATGACGGGCATGGCGCCGGTTCTAGACCATCGGCCCGCCCGGAGGGAACCGAGCGGGCCGCCGTGTCAGTAGACCGGCGCGAGTTCCGGTGCCGTCGTCGTGCGCTGGCGAACCGCCTGGGCCGCGGCCAGGGCATGCGCGGGGAGGCTGGCTTCCAGGCGCAGGACGCTGCCCGCCACCGCCCGGTCGATCGACGGGCGCGAGAAGAAGCCGCCATTCACCTGGGTCCGGTGCAGGACGACCCGGCGGAAATCCGCCACGAGCTGAGCGTCCGGAGTTTCCGGCCGCATCCAGAACGTGTCGAGTCCGCCCTGATGGGTGAGGCCCGGGAGATTGTAGATCGCCTCGCCGGCCGCCAGGGTCGGGCGACCGAGTTCGAGCGACAGCATCCCGACGGTGCTGTTCACGAGCACGACGCCCCGGCTGCCGGCGATGAGGTTCGGCAGGTCGCCGCCGTCGATGAAATCGAGCCGCGCGTCCACCCCGTGGCGACGGGCGGAGTTGCGGGCGTGCTTGCGCCAGTTGACCAATCCGCTGTCGAGGGGGTGAAGCTTGATCAGCAGCCGGGCCGTGGCGGAGGCGTGCACGGCGAAGGAGGCGATCACACGGTCCATGAACCCCTCGACCCCGAGGAAGGGCGAGTGGATGCGGATCTGGTAGTCGCTGTCGAGCTGAAGCGGCAGCAGGAAGTACTCCGCCTCGCGCTCCAGATAGATCTCGTTGAGTTCCTGGGCCTGCCGCCGCGTGCGGCTCCGGCTGGCGAACTTCCTGATCCAGCCGACATACTCGGCCAGGACATGGATCGGCCGATGGCTGCGGAAATGCGGGAAGAAGTAGGGGAACCCGATATTGGCGACGTTGTAGGCCACATCCCAGAGACTGCGCCGGGCCATGTCGCCGCTGGCCGGCATCGCACGTCCGGCGCGAGGCAGGCGGCGGGCGATGGCGCGGATCTCGTCGGGATCCCGCGGCAGCGAGGAATGCCCGTTGACGCCGCCGAGCTCGCAGGTGACCCAGTTCGGCCGCAGGTAGCCCTCCTCGAAGACGTGGACCCGGATGCCGAGGGGCCGTGCCGCCTCGCGCGCCGCCACGTGATAGGGCCTGCAATCCCCGAACAGGATGATGTCCGTCACACCGTGCTCGACGATGTAGCCGGCGATGTAGGCGTCCCAGCCATCGCGCGGGCCGCGGTAATTGTCCGAGGCGAGGCGCCAGAACAGCCAGTCGCCCGAGGAGAAGTTGATACGCCGGACCTGATGGCCGCGCTTGAGCAGCGCCCGGCCGAGATCAGCGAAGAAGGGCGAGGCGATGCCCTGCAGGAACAGGAACGTCGCGGGCCTCTCGCGTGTAGGGTCGACGCGTGTCGGCAGCATACGAAAGTGCTTGCTCCTGCGCCCGAACCGGGCGTTTCGAATGGGCACGTCCCACCGTGATCGCACGGATGGTGCAGCGCGGCAATTGCTCGGATCGCCCTGTCAGGCGGAATTTCTGGCGGCGTGATGTGTCTGCAACAAGGCATATCCACAGAATCCACAAGCTGGCGCGGCGAGGTGCGACGGGACCGAGCCGGGAGCGGCCCGGGCCCGGCGGGATCGAATCGCCTGACGCAGCGGATCGTCGTATGGCTGCGCCCACCCCGAACCGGATTCGCCCCAGCACGTGTCCCGCCCTTCGCCGTTCTCTCCACGCGCAGCGACGAATCCGCCGCGGAGGCTGCTGGCCACGTGCCGGACCATCCGTGCGCTGCGGGGGCAGATCGAATCCGCCACCGGCCTCGTCTTCGGCCGGGTCTGGGCGAAGGGGGCGACCGGCGTGGTCTGGGAGCGCGGCGGCCCGGTGGCATCGGGCCTGCGCCTCGCCGGCCGCCAGATCCTCACCGTCGCTCCGGGCCCCCTCGTCAGCCCCTACGATTCGCCCGGAAACGGCCTGTCCAGCCTGCGCCTCGCCCTCGACGGTATCCCGTTCGGGGGGACGGGGGGAATCCACACCTTCGATCCGTGGACGCGCCGGCCGATCCCGTTCGACGCGTGCCGGGACAAGGTGGCATGGCTCGAAAGCCGGTTCCGTGACAACGCACGCCCCACCGTGCTCGTCGGGATCTCGCGCTGGAAGCGGCCGGCCCTCGACGTCTTCGTCACCGGCCCGGCGGGCGCGCCTTTCCACGCCATGGATGCGGAGGATGCGGTCGCCCAGGCGAGGTCCCGCAATGCCCGCATCCTCGCCTGGGCGACGCGGATGCCCGAGCGGCTGCCCTCGCTCTGCGCGGAACACGGCATCCCCCTGGCGCGGATCGAGGACGGGTTCCTGCGTTCGGTCGGCCTCGGAGCGAGCCTGCAGCCGGGCGCCTCCATCGTCGTAGACGATAGCGGCATCTATTACGATCCGCGCAGCGAGAATCGCCTCGCGCGGATTCTGAAGACCGAGATCGTCCCGCCGGAGACCATCGCGCGGGCGGCGGCCCTGCGCCGTCTCGTGGTCGAGCGGCGCCTGACGAAATACAATGTCGGCCTGGCCGGCGATGCGTCGGACTGGCCCGACGACCGGCGCATCGTGCTGGTGCCGGGCCAGGTGGAGGACGATGCCTCGGTGCGGCACGGCTCGCCGCATGTCCGCTCGAATCTCGAGCTCCTGCGCGCCGCCCGGGCCCGCAACCCGAAGGCCTTCCTCCTCTACAAGCCTCATCCCGATGTGGAGGCCGGCTTCCGCCCCGGCGCCATCCCGCAGGCCGACGCCCTGGCGCTGGCCGACCGGATCGTCGCCGGCCTCTCCATCGTCGATCTCCTCGACCGGGCGCATCACGTGGAGACGATGACCTCGCTGGCGGGGTTCGAGGCCCTGATCCGCGGTTTGACCGTGGCGGTTCATGGGCGCCCCTTCTACGCCGGCTGGGGCTTGACCGAAGACCTCGCACCCGGCGCCGACCGGGGCAGGCGCCTCGCCCTCGACGAGCTCGTGGCCGGGGCGCTGCTGGTCTACCCGCTCTATCTCGACCCCGTCGCCATGAAGCCCTGCACGGCCGAGCAGCTCCTCGACCGCCTGAGCGAGAGCCGCGAGGCCGCACCGCCGTCGCGGCTGGCCCTCGGCCGCGGGGCGCAGATCGCCATGCGCCTGCGCTACGCCGTGCTGAACCCGATCGTCCGCGTGGTCCGGGCGCGACGCGGGATCGGGCGGGACGAGCGATGACGCTCCTCGCCGCCCTGGCGCTGGCGCTCCTCGGCTCCTTCGCCATCGAGGCATGGGACGGCGCGGGAGACCGGCCGGTCGGACGACGCCCCGGCGAGATCGCCCTGCGCCTCGCGGGCTACGCGCTGCTCACCGCCTTCTGGTTCTGCTTCTCGTGGCGTCCCTGGCTCGCCGCCTTCTCGTGCCTCCTCACCGTGGCGATCCTCGTCGTCGTCAGCCGGCTGAAACACGCGGTGATCGGCGAGCCTCTGGTGTTCAGCGATTTCGCCCTGCTGAGGCAGGTGCCGCGCCATCCCGATCTCTACTACACGCGCCCCCTCACCGACCCGCGCATGGCCGTTCCCATCGCGGCGAGCCTCGCCCTCGTCGCCCTGTGGTATTGGCTGGAGCCCGCCGCGCTGCCCGAGGAACCGAGCGTCGCCCTGGTGGCGCTCATCGGACTGCCCTGCCTCCTCGCCGGACTGGCCGCGTCCCTGCGCTCCGGAACGCCGGCGCGCCGGCTCGCAGCCTGGTTTCCGCGCCCCGACCTCGACGCGGATTGCGCCCGCTACGGGCTGCCGGCGACGATCGTCGCCTACACCCTGCGCTGGAGGACCGAGCCGTCCCCGGAGACCGACGGAGCGGACGGCGGGAAGACAGATCCGGCGCCGGTCGTGGTCGTCGTCCAGCTCGAATCCTTCGTCGATCCGACCCGCCTCGACGGGCCGGCCCTGCCGCTGATGGAGACGATCCGCACCCGTGCCCTGCGCCACGGCCGGCTGGGTGTCCCGGCTCACGGCGCCTACACCATGCGGACCGAGCACGCCGTGCTGACGGGACGCGCGCCGGAGAGCCTCGGCTTCGGGTGCTACGATCCCTATCTCAGCGGCGGGGGCGACGAGCCGGCGAGCCTCGCCCGGCTGGCGCGGGCGTCCGGATACGCGACCCTGTTCGTGCATCCCTTCCATCGCGACTTCTTCCACCGCGCCGCGGTGATGCAACGACTGGGCTTCGACCGCCTGGTGATGGAGGAGGATTTCGCCGGTGCTCCCCGCATCGGTCCCTATATCGGCGACGAACACCTGGCGGAGCGGATCCTCGCCGAGGTCGAGGCGGCGGCCGGGCCGGTCCTCGTCTTCGCAGTCACGATGGAGAACCATGGCCCGTGGAAGCCCGGCCGGCTCGACGGGATCGCCGATCCGCTGGCCCAGTATCTCCATCACGTCGCCCATACCGGCCGCGCCGTCGAAGCCCTCGTCGCCGGCCTGGAAGGGCGCGACGCGATCCTCTGCGTCTATGGCGACCACGCCCCGTCCCTGCCGAACTGCCGGCCGGGATTCGGTGAGACGGCCACGGATTACGCGGTCTTCCGCTTCGGCGCCCCCCGGTCGAGGCCCGAGCGCGCGGACATCACCGCCGATGCCCTCGGCCGATTTCTCAGGACTGTCGTCGCCGGGCACTCGTCAGAAGAGAGCCGGATCGGGTATCGCAGTCCCAGGGTCATGACACGAACGTGACCGGGACGAACGGGCGCATCGTTCCGACGATGCGATAGGAGAGCGATCGTTAAAACGATCGCAGAGATTTCGCGCTAGGACGGGTGGTCCATCCGTGCCGATCGGCTTCGCGCCGGGCGGACCGGCCGGTGACCGAGACCGGCGCCCGAAGGGCGGTGCGTATCTGCCGACCCGAGACGTGATCCGACAAGACACTCGTCGTGGGGGCGGGTCCGAGGAGAGTTCGATGTTTCCCAAAGCCACGCTGGCCGTCGCCATCGCCGTCTCAGTGTCCGGCTGCAACGCCTTCCTGCCGGCCGCCGGCCCCTCGACCTCCTCCGTCGTGGGCGGCGCGGATCAGGCGACGAGCGAGGGCACCTTCGCCCGCTACGAGTTCATCGAAGTGAATTCCGCCGTGGTCGAGGCCATGCGCGGACGTCCCCTCGACAGCCTGCTCTCCTCTTTCGGCGATCGGCGGATGCCGGCCGAGCCGGTCATCGGCATCGGCGACGCGGTGGCGGTCTCGGTGTTCGAGGCGGGATCGGGCGGTCTCTATTCCGGCCCGCTCACCGTCAATTCGATGTCGGCGGGCTCGAAGGCGGCACAGCTCCCCGAGCAGGTCGTTTCGCGCGACGGCGCGATCTCGGTGCCCTATGCCGGGCGCATCAAGGTCGCGGGACGGCGTGCCCAGGACGTCCAGTCGCTGATCGAGACCGAACTCGCCGGCAAGGCGATCCAGCCGCAGGTCATCGTCACCGTGACCCGGGCGATCTCGCAATCGGTCACCGTGGGCGGCGAATCCATCGGCGGTGCCCGCGTCCCCCTCGGCGCCCAGGGCGACCGCATCCTCGACGTCATCGCCGGCGCCGGTGGCGTGAAATCTCCGGTCAACGAGACCTTCGTGCGCCTGTCTCGCAGCGGCACAACCGCGACGGTGCCGCTGACCACGGTGGTGTCGAACCCGAAGGAAAACATCTACCTGCGCCCCAATGACAACCTGACCCTGGTGCGCGACCCGCAGACCTTCCTCGCCATCGGCGCCCTCGGCGTGTCCAACGAGATTCCGTTCCAGGCCGAGGGCATCACCCTGGCCCAGGCCCTGGCCAAGGCGCGCGGCCAGAGCGATGCCGACGCCGATCCCACCGGCACGTTCCTGTTCCGGTTCGAGCCGGCAGCGGTCGTGCGTCGTCTGAGGCCGGGAAGCCCGCTCCTCGGCACGCCGCTGGTGCCGGTGGTCTACCGGTTCGACATGCGCGATCCCAACAGCCTGTTCCTCACGCAAGCGTTCCGCATGCGCAACCGCGACATGATCTACGTCTCGAACGCGCCGTTCACCGAGATCAAGAAAGTCCTCGCCGTCTTCGCCGCCGCGGCGACACCGATCACCACGGGCGTCCGCGTAGGCACGGCTTTCTGAACTCACAGAGCCTCGGTCGGCCGATCGGTCTTCGGGCGGATAGACGAAGGAGGAGCCGATATCGGCCACGCCCCGTCGACGACGAAGCGGGCCGATCCGGCCGGAGCCTCAGGGTTTGCCGCGCTTGGCCATCAGCTGCTCGATCAGCGAGCCGCCCTTCTCGATCTCGGCGAGTTCCTCGGCCACCGCCGTCACGGTCTCGCGGATCTGCTCCGGCGTATGTTCGGAGGTGATGAAGAAGCGCAGGCGCGAGGAGCGCTCGGGCACCGCCGGGTGGATGATCGGCTGCACGTTGATGCCGCGCTTGTAGAGACGGTCGGACAGGGTGACCGATTTCAGCGAATCCCCGACGATGACCGGTATGACGGCGAGGCCGAGGCTCGTGCCGGTGTCGAGCCCGTGTTTCTTGGCGCAGGACAGGAACAGGTGGCCGTTCTGGCGCAGGCGCTCGACCCGGTGCGGTTCGGCCTGGAGCAGGGCGAGGGACGCATCGGCGGCGGCGGCCAGCGGCGGAGAGAGGCCGACGCTGTAGATGAAGCCGCCGGCCGTGCATTTCAGGTACTCGATCAGCGCCGCCGGCCCGGCGATGTAGCCGCCGCAGGAGGACAGCGTCTTCGACAGGGTGCCCATCCAGATGTCGACGAGGCGCGAGTCGACGTCGCAATGCTCGGCGAGGCCGATGCCGGTGCGTCCGAGGACGCCGAGCCCGTGGGCGTCGTCCACCATCAGCCAGGCGTCGTAGCGCTGTTTCAGAGCGACGAGACCGGCGAGGTCCGGCGCGTCGCCGTCCATGCTGTAGAGCCCTTCCACCACGATCAGCGCGCGGCGGTGCTCGTGGCGGGTGGCGCCGAGGAGGGTCTCCAGGGCGTCGAGGTCGTTATGGGCGAAGGACCGGCGCTGGGCGCCCGAGAGCTGCGCCCCGGTGACGATGCTGTTGTGGCACAGCGAATCGTGGAAGATCACGTCGGCCGGCTCGAGAATCGCGCCGATGGTGGTGACGTTGGTGGCGTGCCCGCTCACCATCACCACGCAGGCCTCGGTCTCGTAATGGTCGGCCAGCGCCTGTTCGAGGCGCAGGTGACCGGGGCGCTCTCCGGCGACGATCCGGCTCGCCGAGGCCGAGGTGCCGTATTCGTCGATGGCCCGGCGCGCCGCCTCGCTCACGTCCGGATGCCCGTTGAGGCCGAGATAATCGTAAGATGAGAAGTTGACGAAGCCCTTGCCGGCGATCCGCGTGGTGGCGCCGGCCCTGGTCTCGTGGACCCGGAAGAACGGGTTGCCGAGGCCGATCAGGTCGGCCGCCGAGCGCTGCAGCCGCAATTCGCGGTAGCCCGGCAGGGATTCGAACTTCTGCACCGAGGCGTCCGTCGCCTTCGCCTCGGGGCGCGGGGCCGCCTGCCGATTGGCGTTGCGGCCGAGCCGGTTGGTGACAAAGCCCGCGAGCGCCGCGCGGCCGCCGTCGGGTCGGGCTGGATTACTCATGCCGATGGAATCTTCCGATTTCGGTGAAGCGGAGCGTTTCGTGAAGCGGAGTGGCTATCGCGCCGATCCTATCACGGCAGGATTTCTTTGATCTGCAGGCTGTTCTGCTCGACGAGCTCGTGGAACGGCTCGAGGGTGCGCACGTCCACACCCTCGCTGGCATGGCGCTGGGCGAGGCTCATCACCGCCGCCGAGGCCTCGTCCACGGGGGCCGCCACCGACTGGATCAGCGTCTCCGCCAGTTCCACCACGGTGAGGCCCGAGGAGATGCCCGAGGGCGGGGCGTCGAGGGCGAAGCGCTCTTGCAGGCTGGCGCCGAGCTCCACCCCCATCAGCGAGTCGAGGCCGATCTCGGAGAGATGGCGCACGCGGCTGATGTCGTCCTTGGGCAGGCGCAGGATGCGGGCGATGTCCTCGACGATGGCGTCGGAGACGGTCTTGCGCACCGTGTCCAGATCCTCGGTCTTGAGCAGGCCGCCGATGTCGATGGCCGTCACCGTACCGGCCTCCGCCTGCTGTTCGGAGCCGAGATCGCCGTAGCTCGGCGAGCGCAGGGTGGCGAGGCGCTCGCGGGCCTTGCCCCAATGCATCGAGGCGATGGCGAGAACGGCGTCGTCGGGAGACGATCCCTGTCCCTCCAGCGCCTCCGCCATCAGGTCGAGGGAGCGGCGGGCGTCCATCGGCGTCACGCCGACGCGGCCGGCCAGGGTCTCCATCACCGCGCGGTTGCGGGCGAGCACGCCGACATCGCCGATGGCGCCCCAGGCCACGGCGAGCGCCGGAAGGCCCTGCGCCCGACGACGGCGGGCGAGGCCCTCCATGAAGCCGTTGGCGGCGACATAGGCGCCCTGGCCGGGATTGCCGATGAAGGTCGTGGCCGAGGAGAACACCACGAAATAATCGAGCTCACGGTCACGGGTGGCGGCATCGAGATGCTCGGCGCCGACGACCTTCGGGCGGATCACCGCGTCGAGGGCATCTGCGTCGAGATTGGCGATGAGGCCGTCCTGCAGCACCATCGCCCCGTGGATCACGCCCGCGAGCCTGCGGCCGTCGCTCTCGACCTCGTCGAGAAGGTCGTCCACCGCCTTGCGGCTGGTGATGTCGCAGGCCATCGCGGCGACGCCGATGCCGCGGACCGCGAGATCGGCCACCACCTGCTTGGCCTCCGGGCTCGACGCGCCCTTGCGACCGACGAGCACGATGTGCCGGGCGCCCCGGTCGGCGAGCCAGCGCGCGGCCTCGATGCCGAAGCCGCCGAGCCCGCCGGTGACGAGGTGCACGCCCTCGGCCGAGACCGTGAAATCCGCCTTGCGCGCGACGGCGATGCTGCCGGGCTTGGGCGGAGCGATGACGATCTTCCCCACATGCCCGGATTGCTGCATCAGCCGGAACGCGTCGGAGACCTCGTCGGCGGTGAAGGGCTGGAACGGCAGGGGCTTGAGGCCGCCTTCCGTGAACAGGGCCATGACCTCGCGGAACAGCCGCGCCCCGTCCTCGCCCTGGTGCTGGAGCACCTGATCGAGGTCGACGCCGAAATACGACAGGTTCCGGCGGAACGGGCGCAGGCCGATATGGGTGTTGGCGACGTAGTCGCGCTTGCCGAGTTCGATGAAGCGGCCGAACGGCTTGAGGCAGTTGAGGCTGCGCTCCATCGCCTCGCCGAACAGGCTGTTCAGCACCACGCCGACGCCGTCGCCGGTGATGCGGCGGACCTCGTCGACGAAGGCGAGCGAGCGGGAATCGAGGACGTGCTCGGCGCCGAGCGCCTTCACCAGGGCGCGCTTCTCGCGCGAGCCGGCGGTGGCGATGACGCGGGCGCCCTTCAGCTTGGCGATCTGGAGCGCGGCGAGGCCGACGCCGCCGGCGCCGCCATGGACCAGCACCCATTCGCCGCGCCGCAGGCGGGCGCAGCTGACGAGGCTGTAATAGGCGGTGAGGAAGGCGACCGGCACCGTGGCCGCCGCCTGGGGATCGAGGCCCGGCGGGCTCGGCGCCACCACGAGCTCGGGCACGACGATATGGGTCGAGAATCCCGACTGGGCGAAGGCGACCACGGGATCGCCGACCTTGAACGCCGCGGCGCCCTTGCCCACCGAGACCACCCGGCCGGCGACTTCGAGGCCGAGGCGAGGCCCGGCGAAGCCATCCTCGAGGATCTCTTCCGGGAGCATCGAGAGCGCCCAGAGCACGTCGCGGAAGTTGAGGCCGGTGGCCTCCACCGCGATCTCGACCTCGCCGCGTCCGGGGGCGCGACGCTCGGCCGGGCCCCAATGCATGTCGTTGAGGCCGCCGGTGGCGCTGCGCTCCAGGCGCGCGGCCGGGGCGGGCACGGCATCGACGGCGGGGCGGCGCGAGAGCTGCCCCGGCGAGAACCGGATCACGCGGGTCGCGTCCACGTCGAGGACGATCTCTGTCTCGGTGGTGCCCGACAGGATCACGTCGCGCAGGCGCTCCGAGGCGAATTTGGTCGGCATCGCCTGGGCGAGGTCGATGCGGCGGATGTCGAGATTGGCGACCTCGTTGGCCAGCGTCCGGGTGAAGGCCCAGAGGCCGGATTCGACAGCTCCGTCGGACGTGCCGTCGTGGCGGGTCGCGCCGGGGCACACCACCCACAGGCGGGTCTGGCGGGGACCGAGATGATCGACGCAGCGCTTGAGGCCGAGGCAGCGCTCGCGCAGCCGGTCGGCGGCCTCGCCGCCCGTGCCGAAGGCCCCGGCGAGAAACACCACGGTATCGGGCGTCTCCCGCTCGAGTTCGAGCAGCGACTGTTCGGAATCGAGGATGATCGAGACATGGACGCCGGCCGCGACGAGGAGCGTCGCCAGCGACGAGGCGGTCTCCGCCGCGTGGGAATCCCGCGAACCGATGATGAAGGTGAAGGTCTGGCCGGAGGAGGCCTTCGCCCGTACCGGCGCCTCGGCGAGGAACAGGAGATCGTCGCCGTTGGCCGAAGCCGCCCGGTCGACGGCGACGCGGACGAGGCCGGTCTCGCTGAGCGCGCGCTGCCAGCCGGTGATGTCGTCGAGGCGCCCCAGGGGCATCTCGTCCACGCCCTCGAACCAGTCGGGCATCAGACCGAAGACGAGGTCGCGGAACAGGGAGGCGCCCGGCTCCACCGCCAGCAGGAAACCGCCCGTGGCGAGGGCGTCGGCGATCGGGCCGAGGAGCCCGCGCCGGGTCCGGTGCAGGACGTTGCTCGCCAGGATCGCGTCGAAGCCGCCTTCCGTCAGCTCGGCCTCGTCCTCGATGACGGCGACGCCGCGGGGCAGGGCGAGGCGGGCGCGCTCGGCGAGGCGCCGGTCGGTCTCGAACACGGTGAGATGTGCGGCGATGCCGTCGGCGATCGTCGCGGCCTGGGCCGAGAGCGGACCGAACCCGACCTGCAGCAGGCGCAGGGACCGGTCGGTGGGCAGGTCGGCCTGCGCCGCCCCGAGGATGCCGGCGATCACGTCGGACGAGGCGCGGGCGCTGGCGCTGCGCAGGACGAAGGCGTCCAGCGCATTCTGCGACAGGGCCGGGAGGCTCGAAAGGTCACCCGCCAGGAGGCGCGCGACCACGGCGCCGAGATCGGCGGTGAGCACCAGTTCGGCGGAGAGTTCGGGATGATCGGCCGCGATCCACCGCATGATCTCGTCGGGAGACGGCAGGGTGACGTCCTTGCGCAGGGTCCAGCGCGTCCCGTCGAGGGTGGCGAGCCCGCTGCTCTCCAGGGCGTAGAGGGCGTTGAGGAGCCACGGCCGCATCGCGTCCGGCACGCGCCCGTCGATGGCGACGGTGCCCGAGCGCTGCAGCCCCTCGGCCATGCGATAGGCCAGCGCGGTGGCCCAGCCTTCCAGGAGCAGGTGGCCCGGCGACAGCGTCGCCTCCGCGGGGGCGAGCGCCGCCTTGACGCCGGGACGGACGGCGTCCGCGATGCGGGCCCGGCGGTCGAGGGGGATCGCGGTGGGCTCGGTGGCGAGTTCGGACCTTTGCGCGATGGCGTAGGCGGCCAGATCCTGGCCGGACTTCGCGCGCAATGCCTGGAAACGGCCCTCGCGCAGGGTGGCGATGACCTCGCCGTCCTCGTCGACCAGGGTGAAATCCGCGAGGATGCTGCGCTCGTTGCAGCGCCGGGTGCGGATCATCGCCCGCGCGATGACGGCGCCGGGCCGGATCAGCCTGATCTCGCCGAAGCGCACCGGCACGTAGGCCTTGGTCGACCCTTCGCCCATGAGATCGGCGAAGAGCAGGATCAGCCCGTGGAAACAGGCGTCGAGCCGCGCCGGCACGAGGCCGAAGCGGAGATCGGGTTCCGCCGGTTTCAGCTCGGAGACGATGATCGTCTCGTCGATTCGGGCGCTGAGGGCGACCTGGCGGAAGCTCGGTCCGAAATCGAGGCCGGACGCGGCGGCCAGGCGATAGAGCCCCGCCCCCTCGACGGCGTTCTCGGCCGGCAGTTCGACGACCTCGCGCGGCCGCTCCGCGAACGTGCCGTCCACGATCTTGGCGGAGGCGTGCAGCTGCCAGCCCGCCTGAGTCAGGCGCGGCCGGCTCAGGATCTGGATCTGGTTGCCGCTGCCCGAGAGCCGCACGGCGACCTCGCGCAGGGCGTCCTCGCCGAAGACCATCGGCGACTGGATCTCGAATTCGGCCAGCACCACGTCGTCGCTGCGCATGGCCTCGCGGGCGACGCCGAGCGCCATCTCGATGAAGGCCGCACCCGGCAGGATCGCCTGACCGTCGATGCGGTGGTCGTCGAGCTCGGGCACCGTCGCGATGTCGAGATGGCCGTTCCATTCGAGCCCGTCCGGCGACAGGCGCGACCCGTAGAGCGGATGATAGGGGCGGGGGGTCGCCGCCCCGACGCCTTCCGAGGTCTCGGCGAGCCGGAAGGGCCGGCGCTGCCACGGATAGGACGGGAGCGCGACGTCGCCCTGCGGGTTCTCGCCGAACACCGCCGCCTCGTCGATGGCCGCGCCGTGGACGAGGGCGGAGGCGAGGGCGCGGGCGAACGGGTCCGAGCCGACCGGCTTGTTGGTGAGCACGCCGACCGTGGCGTTCTCGATGCCGAGGGGCTCGATGCAATCGCCGATATGCGGGAGCAGGGTCGCGCGCGGGCCGACCTCGACGAAGATGCGGGCGCCCTTGCGGGTCGCTTCCTGGACCGCGTCGCAGAAGCGCACCGGCTCGCGGATGTTGCGCCACCAGTAGCCGGCGCCGAACTGCGCGCCGGGCAGCACGGCACCGGTGACCGTGGACACCATGGGAATCGTGCCGGCATGGGGCTTGAGGCCGGCGAGGTCGCGCAGCAGCGGCTTCTCGGTCGGGTTCATCAGCCGGCCGTGGAAGGGATAGGCGAGGTCGAGCTTGCGGCCGCGCCGGCGCTTGCGCGCCAGTGCCTTCATCGCCGCGTCGATCTCGGCGGCCGGGCCGGCGACGGTCACCGCCTTCGGGCTGTTGTAGGCGGCGATGTCGAGGCTCGGATAGTCCTTCAGGAAGATCTCGATCTCCTCCACCGGGGCCAGCAGCACCGCCATGGTGCCGAGGCCCCGCGTCGTCTCCTGGTGCTGGCTGCGGTGGAAGATGACCTTCACCGCCTGTTCGAGGCTGAGGATGCCGGCGCCCTCCGCGGCCGCGATCTCGCCGACGCTGTGGCCGAGCATGTAGGACGGGACGAGGCCGGCGGCCTTCAGGGCCGTGGTCGAGGCGCTGGAGATCGCGAAGATCAGCGGCTGCGAGACCCGGGTGAGGACCATGCGCTCGGCGAGGTCCTCGGCGAACAGGGCCTCCTTCAGGGACCAGCCCGAGATCTCGGCGAACAGACCGTCGATCCGGTCGAAGGCCGCGCCGAACACCGCGTTGCGCGCGTAGGCCTCGCGGCCCATCCCGACCCACTGGCTGCCGTTGCCGGAATAGACGAAGGCGACCTCCGCCTGACGGTCGACGGCGGTGCCGACGCGGGCGATGTCGGTCTCCTCGGCATCGGCCACCGCGCGCAGGGTGGCGGGCAGGTCGGCATCGAGGGGAATGGCGAGGCGGCTGGACAGACGCTCGCGCCGATGGGCGGCGGCGGCGGCGATGCGCACGGTCTCGCCCTCATCGGCCCGTTCGAACCGTTCGGCGTAGTCGAGGGCGAGCTCGTTGAGCGCGGCACGGCTCTGGGCGGAGAGGAGAAGCAGTTCCGGCGCGCGGGGCGCGGATGCCTCCTCCGCAAGCGCCGGTTTGCCGTCCGTGAGGATGACATGGGCGTTGGTGCCGCCGAAGCCGAACGAGTTGACGCCGGCGAAGCGCTCCGCCCGGCCGCGCGGGAGCGCCAGCGGCGCGGTCACCACCGCGAGGTTCAGGTCGGTGAAGGGAATGTCGGGATTGAGTTCGGCCGCGTGCAGGGAGGGCGGCAGCAGGTCGTGCTCCAGGGCGAGGCTCGCCTTGAGCAGGCCGGCGAGCCCGGAGACCGGCTCGGTATGGCCGATATTGCTCTTGATCGAGCCGATCGGCAGGGGCTCCCGGCGCGGCCGGCCGATCTTGCCGCCGATGGCGCCGGCCTCGATCGGGTCGCCCACCTGGGTGCCGGTGCCGTGCGCCTCGACGAAGGCCACCGCATCGAGGTCGATCCCCGCCTCGCGGTAGACCTGCTCCAGCAACGCGCCCTGTGCATAGCCGGAGGGCAGGGAGATGCCGGTGGTGCGGCCGTCGGAATTGATGCCGCTCGCCGCGATGACGCCGCGCACGGCATGGCCGTCCCGCGCCGCGGCACGATCGGATTTCAGGACGAGGACGACGCCGCCCTCGGACCGGACGTAGCCGTCGGCATTGGCCGAGAAGGCCTGGCACAGGCCGGTGCGCGACAGCATCTGCGCATTGGAGAAGCAGATGAAGTTGAACGGGCTCGCGAGCAGGTTCACGCCCGCCACCACGGCGGTGTCGATGCGGCCGCTGGCGATGGCGGCCACGGCGGCATCGAGTGCCACCAGCGACGAGGAACAGGCCGTGTCGACGGTGAAGCTCGGCCCCTTCAGGTCGTAGATGTAGGAGATCCGGTTCGAGAGGATCGAGAGTGTGTTGCCGGTGGCCGCATAGGCGTCGCCCGACGAGGTGTCGAGGACGCGCAGGTTGCCGTAATCGAGGGAGGAGGCGCCGACGAACACGCCGATGCCGGTGCCGGCCACGGCCGAGGGGCGCAGGCCCGCATCCTCCAGGGCCTCCCAGGTGAGTTCGAGCAGGAGCCGCTGCTGCGGGTCCATCTGCTCGGCCTCGCGGGGCGAGATGCCGAACACGCCGGGATCGAACGACCAGATGTCCTCGAGAACGCCCGCCGACCAGGTGTAGCTCTTGCCCCGCTCCTGCGCGCGCGGATGACCGAACCGCTCCAGCGACCAGCGATCGTCCGGGATGCGGCCGACGGCGCAGCGCCCCTCACTCAGAAGCTGCCAGAGGCCTTCGATGCTGGGGGCTCCGGGCAATCGGCAGGAGCGGCCCACGATGGCTATGTCTGTACGTTTGATCACGTTCGATTCGCACACGCTCTTGAACGAGGACGCCTCCGCCATCCGACGGATCGGCTATCTCCCCGACCCTTAATATGCGGCCAGAACCGTGTCCAACCCGTGGCAGCGTTGCTGCAGTACGAAGACTTTGAGAGAATCAAGCATTGGACAATCTCCGATATCCATAAAAACCACACAGCAACCGTTAAAATCCATTTTCAGGCAGAAACACAATTTCCATTCGTAAAAATACAACCGATAAATTGCATTTTCGTTCATTTATCGTGAAGAGTAGCATAAAAATAAGAATTCTATCTCGAGATGTCTTGTTTTATTCAATCACAAATATCATCTTCGCTATGGTTCGGCCGTCACGCGCTTCATACATCGTCGCATTACATGATAAAAATGAATTTTCGAATTCACTGTCTCGTTTATCGACGCATTCATGAAGTCTCCATAGCCGCAATGACTGAAGATAGACCTCGCTATAATGGTGCATCGATCGCCGCCCGCCCGCCCGGACTCGCCGTCGGGCGTCGAATCCGTGTCGAAGGGTCGATTTCCTCCGCTTTTCGCCGCCAGGTCGCCGCCTTAGTCGCCGCGATGCAACATCGGGGCCTGCGAGCCGTCTGGGACTGCACGGCGCGCAACGAAACGGCGGTTCCGGCGAGAAGCCCCCTTGCGCCCCTTCCAGGCAAAAGCTATAGGCCGCTCCTCGCTGCAGCGGAGACGCTTCAGCCGGGCGCGTAGCTCAGCGGGAGAGCACTACCTTGACATGGTAGGGGTCACAGGTTCGATCCCTGTCGCGCCCACCATTCCCCCCTCGGAATGGCCGAGAAGACGTGGAATGGACGAGAAAGCAGGGCTCCCGAGAGGGGGCCCTTTTTCGTATGATGCCCGGCCGGATCGAAGGCCGGGCATCGGCACGGTCCGGCCCTCGACACCGCCTGAAACGAGATCGCCGCCGCGACGACGCTGCCCGCCACCGGCCGACGTCACGCCTGCGTGAGGTCGAGGCCGCGGTCACGAAACCGCCTCACACCTCATCCCTTGATGCAGCCGCTTTCATCCGGCGCCCGGCCCCCTCGGCCGGCGGCACCGGATGCCGGAGATGATGATGAGCCGCAATCTGGCATTCGCGAATGCGGTCGGTCGTTTCGGCCTGGGATGCGGCCCGGCCGATGCGGCCGCCCTCGCCGACCCGCGCCGCTACGTGCGCGCCCAGCTCGACCTGCCGACCCCCATGCCCGAGGAGGGCCTCAATTCCAGCACCAGCCAGTTGCAGGCGATGATGGCGAATCGTCAGGTCGCCCGTCAGCGCAGGCAGGCGATGGCCGAGGCGCGCCAGGCGGGCGCGAAGGACGGACAGGACGGCGGCATGGCGATGACGCCCCCCGCCGCGCCGTCGATGGATGACGGGATGATGGGCAAGTTGGGCAAGGGCGGCGACGCCAAGACCTCGGGAAGCCCCCTCACCAAGAACCCGGCCGAATTGATCTCGTGGCTCACCCTCGCGGTCTCGACGAAGGCACCCGTGCAGGAACGGCTGCTCCTGCATTGGAGCAACCATTTCACCGTCTCGACCGCCAAGGCGAAATCCGGCCTCACCGCCGGCTCGTTTCAGCGGGAGGCCATCCGCCCGTTCGTCCTCGGCCGGTTCGCCGACATGGCCAGGGCCGCGATCCTGCACCCATCGATGATCTTCTATCTCGACAACAATTCTTCGACCGGACCCGATTCCAGGGTGGGTCGCGTCAAGAAGTCGGGGCTCAACGAGAATCTCGGGCGCGAGGTGCTGGAACTCCACACCCTCGGGGTCGATGGCGGCTATAGCCAGGCCGACGTCACGGCGCTCGCCGCCGTCCTGACGGGCTGGACCGTCGATCTCAAGCCGGGCTCCGACACGTTCGGCCAGAGCATCTTCAGCGAACGCCAGCATCAGCCGGGGGCGAAGACGATCCTCGGCAAGCGCTATCCGGAGGCGGGCGCCGGCGAGATCGCCGCCGTGCTCGACGACCTCGTCCGCCATCCCTCCACCGCCCGCTACGTGACGCGCCGGATGGCGCGCGCCTTCGTCTCCGACAAGGTCTCCGAGGCACTCCAGAAGAGCCTCGCCAAGGTCTTCCTCGACAGCGGCGGCGATCTCAAGGCGGTGAGCGTCGCCCTCGCGGCGAGCGAAGAGGCCTGGACGGCCCAGCCGGTGAAGCTGCGCCCGCCGATCGAGTTCCTCGCCGCGACGGCGCGGATGATCGGCAAGGTTCCGCTCAAGCCCTCGCCGACGGCCGCTCTCCTCGCCATGGGGCAGCCCTTCCTGGCAGCGCCCTCGCCGAAGGGCTGGGCCGAGGAGGACGAGGCCTGGGTGACGTCCGACGGCATCAAGAGCCGGATCGACTGGGCCCAGCAATGCGCCACCCTCAATGCCGACGAGGCCGGGATCCGGGAGCTCATCGGCGATCGTCTCGGCAGCTTCTACTCCGACGAGACCCGCCGGGTGATCGGACGGGGCGAGAGCCCGCAACAGGCATTGGCGCTGCTGATGCTCAGCCCGGAATTCCAACGGCGATAGCCGCGCGAGAGGCGACAGCCACCATGCACCCTGACATGCACTCTCACCTGCCGACCCGGCGCAACCTGCTGCTGGGGGCCGGCGCGCTCTTCGCCTGGCCCTATGTCCCGAAGGTCTGGGCCGCGTCCGGCCGCGATCCGCGCTTCCTCGTGGTGGTCCTGCGCGGCGGCCTCGACGGCCTGTCGGCGGTGATGCCGGTGGGCGACCCGCAGTTCCAGAACGTGCGCTCCGATTTCAAGCTCTCGGCGACGCAGACGCCGTTCAAGCTCGATCCGCTGTTCTCGCTCAACCCGGCGATGCCGAACCTCGCGGATCTCTACGCCCGGCGCGAGGCGACGCTGTTCCATGCCATCGCCACCCCCTACCGGGCCCGCTCGCATTTCGACGCGCAGGAAGTGCTGGAGAACGGCATGACCCGCGCCGGGGCGGGTGTCGACACGGGCTGGCTCAACCGGGCGCTCTCCCTCGTCCCCAAGGCCAAGGGCATCGAGCTGCGTCCCACCAAGGCCCTCTCGGTGAGCGCCACGACGCCCCTCATCCTGCGCGGACCGGCCCAGGTGGAGACGTGGCAGCCCCAGACCCTGCCCTATGCCACGGCCGACACCCTGATGCGGCTCCAGGCCCTCTACGACGACCGCGACCAGGCCCTGGCCAACGCCTTGCGCGAGGGCGTGCAGGTCGACGATTTCATCGCGTCCGACCCCGGCATGGCGGCCATGGGCAAGCAGCCGCTGAAGGGCCCCAACAGCTTCGCCGCCGCGGCCCGCGGCGCCGCCTCCCTGATGGCCCCGGTGACGGGGCCGCGCATCGCCGTGATGAATTTCGACGGCTGGGACACCCACGCCTCGCAAGGCCCCTACGAGGGCCGCCTCGCCAAGAACCTCGCCTCCCTCGATGCCGGGATCGCGGCGATGAAGGAGGGGCTCGGCCCGTCCTGGGCTCAGACCTCGGTCCTGATCGTCACGGAATTCGGCCGCACCGTGCACGTGAACGGGTCGTCCGGCACGGATCACGGCACCGCCACCGTGGCCTTCCTCGTCGGCGGCGCCGTGGCGGGCGGCCGGGTCATCGCCGACTGGCCGAGCCTGAAGGAGACCGCCCTGTTCGAGGGCCGCGATCTGGCGCCGACGATGGATCTGCGCACCGTGATGAAGGGCCTGCTGATCGATCAGTTCGGCTTCGACGAGAAGGTCCTGTCCGACACGGTGTTTCCCGGCAGCGAGCGAGCGGCGGGCATGAAAGGTCTGCTGCGGGTCTGACACTCCGGTCGAAGGGCCTGCGACCTGCCGCCCTTCGATCCATCCACGTCTGGCTCCGGGGAGCTCGCCGCGGCATCCCGCTCGGGCGCGGATGGATCCCGGCACCTGCCGGAACCTGCCCTCGACACCGGCCTTTGCAGGCACGATAAGCTCCTCCATCGACTCGAAGAACCCCATGGGGAGACTAAGCGTGATTGAGAAGGAAAAGCTGGTATCCAAGTCGCTCTCAACGTTCGTCAAGAACGGCGACACGGCCGGCTTCCTGGAGCTCGAAGCGACCCTTCTCGCCGAGTCGGCCAAGGAATGGGCGCCGCTGATCAACTCCTATCGCGCGCTCCTCAAATTCGAGGAGATGGCAAGAGAGGCCGGCCTGGAAGAGCAGTATCGCCCGAAGATGTGGTGGATGCGCAGCCCCTATCCGGGCAATTTCGGCGACATCCTGACACCCTACGTGCTGTGGCATGCCTTCGGCGTGATGCCGCGCTGGGCTTCGAGCAACCAGGCCGAAGGTCTGTGCATCGGAAGCATCGCGAAATTCGCCAGGCCGGGCGTCCGGCTGTGGGGCACGGGGATGCCGCGCCCCAGCGATCCGCTCTGCCCGACTGCCATCTATGCCGCCGTTCGCGGCCCGCTCTCGCGCGACGCGGTCCTGGCGGCGGGCGGGGAATGCCCCGAAATCTACGGCGACCCCGCGGTGCTCCTGCCCGAGCTCTTCACGCCAGAGACGACCAAGACGCACAAGGTCGGCATCATCGCTCACGTGCTGCAGGAGGCGGAGGTCCGCGCGGCGGTCGACAAACTCGACGCCAAGCATATCAAGGTCATTTCCCTGCTCGCCGCGTCCTTCGAAGACATCGAACGCGTCATTGCAGATATCGTGAGCTGCGAGGAGATTGTCACGACATCGTTACACGGTTTGATCGTGTCTCATGCCTATGGTATCCCGGCGCAATACATGAATCTTAACGGGGAAACCAACTCGTTCAAGATGCAGGATTACAAGATGTCGGTAGGCCTTTCGGACGCTGCCCTACGAGGAATGCGCGAGTTCACGGATCTGAAGTGGCTCGACGCCCGCCAATGCGTGCTGCCGCCCTCGCGGATCGATACGGCGGCGCTTCGTTCGGCATTTCCCTTCCCCACCAGACTCTGATCACCCGAGCGGATGGGTCGCGGTTCTGCCGGGACGGTCTCGGCGTCGAAGGACACCGAGGATCGACGCCGGTCGGATCCGGACTCCGTGGCAGACCAGCGCGTGTCAAGCAATCGTGACTCGGAAGGGGCGGAAGGGAAGTCCTCTTCGGTCCCGAGAGACGCTAGAGGATACAGTCCGATGTCGGAGCCTTCGACACTGAAACGATCCGAGAAAGCCGAGGCGAAGCGCGTCGCCCGCATCGAGGCCCGCAAATCCGAGCGCAAGCAGGCGCGCATCGCGACTCGCAAGAAGATCAGATCGGAAGCGCAGGAAGGCTGACGGCGCAGTGTCCATTCCACGCGAGCGAGGCCGAGGCATCGTGTTTTCTCCCAAGAGCAAATCGGCAGAGGCGGAGGCGGGATCGTCGTCCGGACGGGAATCCGCGCCTGTGGCCTGTCAGGAACCCGCGCCTGCCGCAGCGAAGGAACCATCGCTGGCCGCCGAGGCGAGAAAAGTCCTCACCGCCTGTCGTGAACACGCGGCAGCGCAGGAATGGTCGGACGTCATCCGGAAGACCCAGGACCGGGCGCTGTTGAAGCGCCAACCGCTGCTGCTCATGCAACGCACCTACGCGGCTTTGCTGGCGAAGGACGAGGCGGTGATCAAGGAGGCCGTGGAATGCCTGTTGGAGGCGGATACTCCGGTCAACGTGAAACTGTCGGCGGTCAAGGAACTCGCCGTCTATCATCACCCGGCGGACGCGGCATCGATCCTTCTCGACGACCCCACCGTCCGCTCCGATCCGCGCTACCTGTCGGCGTCCAAACAGGTCTTTGCGAGACTGAAGGATCCAGCGCTTCGCGCGCGGCTCAAGGCCGCCGTCAGCGACGTTCTCAAGGGTGGCGACCGGATCAATCCGGAGAAGGCCTCCTTCGATTTCGCCACGCAACCTCCCAATGAAGTCTGGGGGACCGTCGACCTCCTGGCGTCTCCGAAGACCTCACCCCATCACGCCGAGATGCTGAACGGCGATGCCGCCAAGTTTCGCGCTTCGATGGAGGCGAGCAAGCAACCCCGCCTTCTCGAATATCGCAATGTCTTCACCGATCCGTCGGGCCAGATCTGGAACGAGGACGGACAGGTCATCCTCTCCTTCGGCGAGAAGATCTCGACCCTGAACCGATCGGACGTGAAGACGATTCCGATCGGCTTCGCGGCGAACCGGCGCAGCAAGGGCATCTATCACTGGCTGATCGATTATCTCGCTCGTTTCGGCTGGATCGCCGAGAGCGGAATCCTGCAGGATCGGGATTTCAGGATCCTGATCAATGGTGAGGCTCCGAAGTTCGAGCAGGCCTCGCTGGATCTCCTCGGTCTCGGGGAAGCGACCGCCCCCCTCACCGAAACCGTCTTCGTCGAACGACTGCTGGTCGCGAGCGTGTCCTTCCGGGGAATGGTCGGTTGGCGGCATCTCGACTCGGTGTTCACGACGCTCGGGGAACGGGCGACGAGCATGGCGGCCGAGCACGGCCTGGCGCTGCCGGACAAAGTCTACATCACGCGCCGGGACGCCGATCGTCGGGTCATGACCAACGAGGCCGAGATCGAAGCGCTCGCTCGCGTGCGCGGCTTCGACATCTACGAGTTCTCGGCCATTCCGCTTTGGCACCAGATCGCGCTCATGCGGAATGCCGCGACGATCATGGCTCCCCATGGCGCCGGCCTGTCCCATATCATCTTCTCGCCGCCCGGCACGAAGATCATCGAGCTATTGCCGATCAAGGACGGGTCCTACCTGCTGCGCTTCAACTATGCGCGCCTGTCGATCATCAAAGGTCACGACTACAGGGCTTGGGTGGAGGAGCAATATCCTCTGGTGAATTCCTGGACCGTCGACATCCCCAATTTCAAAGTCTTTCTCGACGACGCCCTGGGTGTCTCCCGGTCCTGATCCCGAGCTATGCGGCCGTAACGACCGGTATCGCGTCCGCCCTCACGGCCCCGTTCCCGGCGGCTGGTTCGGGTCGGTGAGCTGGATCGTCCAGCTCTTCTGCTCGCCGGTATCGACCTCGTAGAAGCCGTTGCGGTCGTAGCCGCGCGCGAGGCAATCCTCGACGCCGCGGATCGTGAATTCGGCATCCCGGGTGCACATCAGCGAGCGGCCGTTCCACTCGCCGCCGCGGGTGTAGTCTACCGCGAACACGTAATAGAACCGCGCCGCCAGGGCGCCGCGCAGCAGGGTCTCGCACCCTTTGGGCGCCACGTCCCACCATCCCTCCGTCACCCAGCCCTGGGTATCGCGATATCCGAGGGCGATCCCGACCTTGCTGCCGGTCTGGTTGCACATGCGCAGGTCGGCGCGGGCCGGGGCAGCGCTCAGGAAGAGGGCCGCGAAGGCACCGGCCAGGGCCCATCTCCCGCCGCGGAGGGGAAAGAAGGCGGCCTTTCCGGCGATGGCGCTCCCCTCTCCCGTGAAGGGGAGAGGGGCGTGGGGCTTAACCGACAAGGATGATCCGGCAATCGTTGACATTGGTGCGCGTGGGACCCGGCTGGACGAGGTCGCCGATCGTGGCGAAGAACTTCGTCGAATCATTGTCCGCGAGCATGGCAGCGGGATCGAGGCCGGCGGCGCGGGCGCGCTCCAGCGTCGTCGGATCGACGAGACCGCCGGCCGGGTCGGTGGCCTCGCCGCGACCGCCATCGGTGCCGTCGGTATCGGCGGCGATGCCGAGGATTCCCGGCTCGCCGTCGAGGCCGATGGCGAGGGCGAGGGCGTATTCCTGGTTCGGGCCGCCATGGCCCTCGCCGACGATGGTCACGGTGAGCTCGCCGCCGGAGACGATCGCCGCCTTGCGGCCGGCCGCCTTCATCTCCTTGGCGAGAGCGGCGTGTTCCGCCGCGACCTCGCGGGCCTCGCCCTCGACGTCGGGGCCGAGCATCACGATCTCGTAGCCGGCGCGCTTGGCCGCCTCCGCCGCCGCGTCGAGCGCGTCGATCGGCCGTGCGATGATGCGGTATTCCGCGCGGGCGAAGGACGGGTCGCCGGCCTTCGGCGTCTCGTTGGCCGGATCGTTCAGGAGGGCCTTGGCGGTCTCCGGCAGGGGGATGCCGCGGCGCTCGCAGATGGCGCGGGCATCGGCAAGGGTCGAGGGATCGGGCACGGTGGGGCCCGAAGCGATCACCGCCGGGTCGTCATGCGGCACGTCGGAAATGGCCAGCGTCAGGATCGAGCGGGCGTTGCGGGCCATCATGGCGAGGCGGCCGCCCTTGATCCGGGAGAGGTGCTTGCGCACCGCGTTGATCTCGTTGATCGGCGCACCGGAGCGCAGCAGCGCCTTGGTGATCGCCTGCTTCTCCGTGAGGGTGAGGTCGCCGGCCGGCGCGATCCAGTTGGCCGAACCGCCGCCCGACAGCAGCACCAAGACGTCGTCCTCCGGGCCGGCATCGGCCGCGATCTTCAGGGCGTCGATGGTGGCGTCGATCCCGGCCTGGTCCGGCACCGGATGGCCGGCCTCGACCATGCGGATCATCGGGGCTTCCTCGCCGTAGCCGTGGCGGGCCACCGCCAGGCCGACGATGCGGCTCTCGTCGACGCCGTGCTGCTCCCGGTAGAACCGGCTCGCCACCGCGGCCATGCTGCCGCCGGCCTTGCCGGCACCGAGGATGATCAGCCGGCCGTTTCCGGGGGCGGGCAGGTGCGGCACCAGGCAGCGGGACGGATGCGCGGCGGCGATCGCCTCGTCGAGGAAGCCGAGGAGCAGGCCGCGGGCGGCATCGTGAGACGAGGGGGAGGGGGCGGGTGAAGGCGCGGTCATGGCGTGTCCGTGTCTCATCAAGGTCCGATCGCGCGGGCCGGATTGCTTGTCCGCCGGATTGTTGCCGTGGCGGCGCGATCGCCTATACGTGCTGTGCCCGAGCCCTGCCGCCTCGGCAAGCGTGCGATTGCGCGACAGGCGGCGTGTTTCCTGCCCGAAGACGGGAGATCACCCTCCCGATCCGGCCCCGAAGGACCGTGTCCGCCTCATGCTGCCGCCGCATCCCGTCGAGACGATCCCCGGCGATCCCACATCCGGACTCCTCCTCATCTGCGAGCACGCCTCGAATCACGTGCCCGAGGATCTCGCCCAACTCGGCGTCCCGGAGCAGGAATTCGCACGCCATATCGCCTACGATATCGGCGCCGCCGCCGTGACCCGGCGCCTGGCCGCGCATCTCGGCGCGCCGGCGATCCTCACGCGGTTCTCGCGCCTGGTCATCGATCCCAACCGGGGACGCGAGGACCCGACCCTGGTGATGCGGCTGTCGGACGGGGCCGTGGTGCCGGGCAATGCCCGCATCGACGAGGCCGGCAAGGAGGAGCGGATCCGGCGCTTCTACGCGCCGTTCGACGAGGCCGTGGACGCGGCCGTGGCGCGGGCGATGGCGGCGGGCGTGCCGCCCTCCATCGTCACCATGCACAGCTTCACCGCATCCTGGCGCGGTTATATGCGGCCCTGGCACGTGGGCATCCTGTGGGACCGGGACGACCGCATGAGCGCGCCGCTCATCGCCGGCCTTCGCGCCGACCCGGCCGGGCTGACGGTGGGCGACAACGAACCCTATGGCGGCGGCCTGCCGGGCGACACGATCGACCGCCACGCCATCGCCCGCGACCTTCCCAACGCCCTGGTGGAGATCCGGCAGGATCTCATCGCCCTGGAGCCGGGCCAGATCGAGTGGGCGGCGCGCTTCGCCAAGCTGCTGCGCCCGCTGATGGCCAAAGCCGCCTGATTCCGGGAAGCGCTTCCACGAGGCAGACATGAAAACGGCGGGGCTTTCGCCCCGCCGTTTTCATGTGACCGCTTTACAAGTGTCTAGCGGGGGCCGCCGGAGGTGCGGCCGTACTGCCAGACCGGGAAGCTGTTCTGCTCGGCGTTGCCTTCCCGGGCGGAATCGACGCTGCGGCGGCTGACGACGGATCCGGTGGTCAGATCGTCATCGGCGACGACCCGACGGCCGGCATTGCCGGGAGCCGCATAAGCCGAGATGCCGGCCGGCGCATTGTAGCTCTGCGCAAGAGCAGGCGAAGCAACGGCACCGACAGACAAGACGACAGCGGCAACGGCGGAAGCAAGACGGGCATTCATAACGGAGTCCTCGAAGTTTACGCGGTATCCGTCGAAAGGCGGCAGACCGTGAGTTCTTGTGTAAGACCGATATGGGCCCGCTCTTGGCGGGTCGCAGTGCGGTTTGACACCTGCGCATCGGGGACTTGGTCGATTCGATCCGGCGGCGTTTGCGCGTTCGAGATCGCCCATCCGTCTGGCGGCTGAAGCAGCCCGGCTCGACCCGACCATCACGATGTCGAGAGATGCCCCCGACGGGGTCCCGGCGGACGGCCGCCACTGCGCGTTCAGGCCTCGATGAGTCACCCTCCGTCGAGGCCTCGTATCACCGTCGCCTTCTGCCTCTCGGGAGCCGAGCTGTCCGAGACATTCCGGGAAGCGGCGGTCTCATAACGTCGACAAGCCCCGCCTGCGTGAGCGTATGCCGATCCCACCCGGTTCCGCAGGTGGCGGCGCCGCATCGACGGGACGCGGCGCGGGCGGCGGCGCCTGCTTGACGGACCCCACCGCCTTGGCGGGCGGTGGCGGAACCTTGCCGACGCGCTCGATCCTCACGCCCACATAGTCGCCCCGCCTCCAGGCGAGCTTGACCATGCAGACGAAGTCCCGGCCGATGATCCGGAGCAGGAACGTATCCGGCAAGACATGGTAGGCGGGGACGCCGATCTTGGCGCCGGATTTGGAGACGTCCTTCACGGTGCAGGGGATGTCTTCGCCGTTTGGAATCCGGATCGTGGCAATCCAGTTGGTCGAATTCCTTTCCTCGCGCCGCAAGATCGGTTCGGAGGATTCGTGTGTATCCTGGTCCGCCTGCACTCGACACGCTCCGGAGCTCGAACACTCTCGACGAGGATATAATCCCAGACCGTTTACAGACACATACCTGATGTCCGATTGGCGGCGAGCCCATACCTCGGCGCAAGGATCGGCCGTGCCGGAAACGGCGGGCGAGGATCGAGGGCCAGAACCGCTGGGGAGGACCGCTGGCGATTGTCGGCGATTGCGGCTTAGGAGCGGCGAAACCGGCGTAAGGCCGGCGGGGCGGATGGGGGCATCGGGCCGAGCCGGATGTGCCCCGGTTCTCGTGCATCCCCATCGCGCACCCGACATGCGGGCGATCCCGCCACCCCTGTCCGCCGGCCGGACACGGCCTCCCGATAGGCCGTGGCCATTTCGGTGTATCGCTCCCATCGGACACAAGCGGCGACAATCCCGCGGAAACGTATGTTTTCGAGTTCGCGAACGCACGCTTAGCTCGTAAGAGATTCAGATGAGGGTCGCGGTTCCGAACCGGAGACGCCAGACTTTCAACGAACTAGACTTGACGATCGAGAGTGCAGGGTGGGGGCGGCAGTGGCGAAGGGGCGAAATTCGGCCGAGATCGTTTCGGCCCTGGCAAGCTGCCGGACGGCGTTCATCGGGGTCGCGGTGATGAGCGGGCTCGTCAACGTGCTCTACCTCACCGGCTCGTTCTTCATGCTCGAAGTCTATGACCGGGTCATCCCGAGCCGCAGCGTGCCGACCCTGGTCGGCCTCGTGATCCTGGCTCTCGTCCTCTACGTCTTCCAGGGCGTGCTGGAGACGATCCGCTCGCGCATCCTGGCCCGCGTCGGCGCGGCCCTGGACGAGGCGCTGAGCGCGCGGGTCTTCGACATCGTGGTGCGCGCGCCGCTGAAGGGTGCGGCCCCGGGTGACGGCCTGCTGCCCCTGCGCGACCTCGACCAGCTGCGCGCCTTCCTCGGCGGCACCGGCCCCTCGGCCTTCTTCGACCTGCCCTGGATGCCGATCTACGTCTTCATCTGCTTCCTGTTCCACCCGCTCATCGGCGCGGCGGCCCTCGTCGGCGCGGCGGTCCTCGCGGTCCTCGCCCTCACCACGGACCGCTCGACCCGGATGCCGTCCCAGACCGCCACGGCCCACGGCATGCGCCGCAACGGCCTCGCCGAGGCCGGGCGCCGCAACGCCGAGGTCCTGGCCGCCATGGGCATGCAGGGGCGCTTCGCCGATCGCTGGGGCGGCGCCAACCGCGACTACATGCAGTCGCAGATGACGGCCTCCGACGTGGCCGGCGGCTTCGGCGCCGGCTCGAAGGTCTTCCGCATGGCGCTGCAATCGGGCGTCCTGGCGCTGGGCGCCTGGCTCGTCATCAACAACCTCGCCTCGGCCGGCGTCATCATCGCCTCGTCGATCCTCGTCGCCCGCGCCCTGGCGCCGGCCGAGCTCGCCATCGCCAACTGGAAAGGCTTCGTCCAGGCGCGCCAGAGCTGGGCGCGGCTCTCCGAGCTGTTCGCGCGCATGCCCGCCGTGGAGCAGCCGCACGCGCTGCCCGCCCCGTCCCAGTCCCTGGTCGCCGAGAATGTCAGCCTGGCGCCGCCCGGCACCCAGCGCATCGTCGTCCAGGATGTCAGCCTCTCGCTCCAGCGGGGGCAGGGGCTCGGGATCATCGGCCCGAGCGCGTCGGGCAAGTCGAGCCTGGTGCGCGCCATCGTCGGCGTCTGGCCGCCCCTGCGCGGCAAGGTCCGGATCGACGGCGCGGCCATCGACCAATGGTCGAGCGCCGATCTCGGCCCGCATATCGGCTTCCTGCCCCAGGAGGTGGAGCTGTTCGCCGGCACGATCGCCGAGAACATCGCGCGGTTCGATCCCGATGTGCAGTCGGGCACCGTCATCGCGGCGGCCAGGGCCGCGGGCATCCACGACCTCGTCCTGCGGCTGGCGGAAGGCTACGACACCCGGATCGGGGAGGGCGGCGCGGGCCTGTCGGCGGGCCAGCGCCAGCGCGTCGGCCTGGCGCGGGCGCTCTACGGCGACCCCTTCCTCGTGGTGCTCGACGAACCGAATTCCAATCTCGACGGCGAGGGCGAGAACGCCCTGACCCAGGCCATCGTCGGCGTTCGCCAGCGCGGAGGCATCTGCATCGTCGTGGCCCATCGCCCGAGCGCGCTGGCCGCCGTCGACATGATCCTGATGATGGCCGACGGGCGCGCCCAGGCCTTCGGACCCAAGGACGAGGTGCTCAAGCGGGTGCTCAGGCCGACGCCGGGCCCCAACGCCGAGCCCATCACGGCGCCGAGGACCGGTTCCGGCGTCGCCACCCTGCAGGAGAGCGCGTGATGGCCATCGCCTTGTCGCCCACCGGCCTGTCGCCCACCGGCCTCGCCGCCCCCACCCAGCCACGGGCGACCGCCCGGGGCTCGATCCGCCGCCACCTCGCGGCGGCCATCGGCATCGGCGCCCTCCTCGTCGTCGGGGTCGGCGGCTGGGCGACCTTCACGATGATCTCCGGGGCGGTGATCGCGCCCGGCCAGCTCATGGTCGAATCCGACGTGAAGAAGGTCCAGCACCCCACCGGCGGCGTCGTCGGAGAGCTGCGGGTGCGGGAGGGCGCGCGGGTCAAGGCCGGCGACATCCTGATCCGCCTCGACGAGACCCAGACCCGCGCCAATCTCGACATCATCCTCAAGGCCCTCGACGAGTTCGCCGCCCGCCGCGCCCGCGACGAGGCCGAGCGCGACGGCGCCTCGGAGATCGCTTTCCCGCCCGACCTCCTCGCACGCAAGGACAAGGACCCGTCCGTCGCCCATCTGGTGGACAGCGAGACCCGCCTGTTCCAGGCCCGCGTCGCCGGCCGCAACGGCCAGAAGGCGCAGCTGCGCGAGCGCGTCTCCCAGCTCGGCGAGGAGATCAAGGGGCTCACCGAACAGGCCGCGGCCAAGGAGCGCGAGACGGCGCTGATCGGGACCGAGCTGAAGGGCGTGCGCGAGCTCTACGCCAAGAACCTCGTGCCGCTCTCGCGGGTCACCGCCCTCGAACGCGACGGCGCGCGGCTGCAGGGCGAGCGCGGCCAGCTCGTTGCCTCCACCGCATCGGCCAAGGGCAAGATCACCGAGATCGAGCTGCAGATCTTCCAGATCGACCAGGACATGCGGACCGAGACCGGCAAGGAGCTCGCCGAGATCCGCGGTCGCTGGTCGGAATATGTCGAGAAGCGCATCGCCGCCGAGGACCAGCTCAAGCGGATCGACATGCGCGCGCCCCAGGACGGCACGGTCCACCAGCTGACCGTGCACACGATCGGCGGCCTCGTCGTGCCCAGCGAGCCGGCGATGCTCATCGTTCCCGAGGCCGACAAGCTGATCGTCGAGGTGAGGATCCAGCCGCAGGACATCGACAACGTGCGGCTGAACCAGCGCGCCGTCCTGCGCTTCCCGGCCTTCAACCAGCGGGTGACGCCGGAGATCGACGGCATCGTCAGCCGCGTCTCGGCCGACGTGTCCCAGGACCCGAAGACCGGCATGAGCTATTACACCGCCCGCATCCGCCTGCCGGAGGATCAGGTGGCGCGGCTCGGAGCCGTCCAGCTCCAGCCCGGCATGCCCGTGGAGGCCTATATGCAGCTCGGCGACCGCTCCGTCCTGTCCTACCTGACGAAGCCCCTCACGGACCAGATCGCCAAGGCCTGGCGCGAGCGCTGAGGCGCGAACCAACGCCGGGGCGCCGAAGATCGGTGACGCGACGCCCCGGATCGTACCCCGGGGGCCACGTCCGGGAAATCCGTTCCCGCCGCATGTCGGTTGCGCCTTGCCTTCGGGCGCTCAAGCCTGATATGGCAACCGCCTTTCCGCGATGCGTGCACTGCCATCGCCGAGGACGCCTTTCCGAGGTGCCTCGTCCCCGAGACCCTATGGACAGGCGGCGGGCTAGACCCCGGCCGACGTGAGAACGATGAAGATTCGCAACTCCCTCAAGTCCCTGCGCGGCCGTCACCGGGACAACCAGCTCGTGCGCCGCAAGGGCCGCGTCTACGTCATCAACAAGACGCAGAAGCGCTTCAAGGCCCGCCAGGGCTGAGGCCTGCCGCCGCCCCGGAATGGGGCGCCCGCGTCAAGCCTGCCTGTTGACGGCGGCGTGAAGGGCGAGGAAGCTCGCCCTCATGACGCTTTCGCGACCGTTCGACACGTTCCTCAACGTTGCGCTCCTGGGCGCGGCGCTTCTGGCGTTTTCCGCCTCCGCCGCCGAGGCGCTGCCTCCGGCGGGCCGGGGCGGGGACGCGCACCAGGGCCGAGAAGCGAATCAGAACGGGGAGAGCGGCAAGGAGGCCCCCAAGGACGCCCCGAAGAAGGCGCAGGCGCCGAGCCTCGACGATCTCTATGCAAGGCTGAAGGCCTCGGAGGACGATACCGAGGCCAAGGGGATCTCCCGCCTGATCGAGCAACGCCTCGGCCGCTCAGGCAGCGCCACCGCCGATCTCCTCACCGAGCGCGCCCGTCAGGCGATGTCGAGCCGCGACTTCCCCCTCGCCGTCGAGTTGATGGACCGCGCCACCCAGCTCGAACCGCAATGGGCGGAGGGGTGGAACCGGCGGGCGACGGTGTTCTGGCTGCTCACCGACCAGACCAACGCCGTCGCCGACCTGCAGCGCACCCTGGTGCTGGAGCCGCGCCATTACGAGGCGTGGGCGGCTTTGGGCCGGATCTACCTGTCCATGGACGACAAGCGCCGGGCCCTCGACGCCTTCCGCCGCGCCGCCTCGATCTATCCGCGGATGGAGAAGCTCCAGGGAGCCATCGACAAGCTCGCACCCGATATCGAAGGCCGGGATCTGTAGACCGGACATGATCCTTCTCCACTGGCTCGGCCTGATCGCGGCCGCGATCGCCGGGCTGATCGTGTCCGTGCTCGCGGCCGGCGCCCTCGTCACCCTCATCGTCACCGCACGGGTCGCCGCGCGGTTTCCGCCGCAGGGCCCCTTCGTCGAGGTGGCGGGCGGCCGGCTCGCCACCATCGAAGCCGGCCCGAACGTGTCCGACAAGGGAACCGTCGTGCTCCTGCACGGGGCCTCGGCCAATGCGGCCGATCCGATGGAAGGCGTCGGCCGACGGCTCGCCGGGAACGGCTTTCGCGTGATCGCCTTCGACAGGCCGGGATTCGGCTGGAGCGACCGCCTCGGCGGCCGCGAAATGGCAAGTCCGGCCGCGCAGGGACATGCCATCGCCCAGGCGCTGGAGCGCCTGAATACGGGGCCCGTCATCCTGCTCGGTCATTCCTGGTCGGGGACGCTCGCCAGCGCCATCGCCCTCGATCATCCCAAGCTGGTCTCGGGCCTGGTTCTGGTGGCGCCGGTGGCGATGCCGTTTTCCGCCAGGGACGGGCTGCCCTGGTATTACCGACTGGCCCTGAAGCCGCCGATGGCCTGGCTCCTCGGCCACACCGTCGCGACGCCGCTCGGCCTCTACTACCTTCGGCCCGCGGCACGGGCCGTCTTCCGGCCGCAGGATCTGCCCGACGATTATCTCGAACGGAGCCGCTCGGCCCTGGTGCTGCGGCCCGACACCATGCTCGCCAATCTCTACGACCTCATCGGCCTGCCCGCCGCCGTGGCGGCCCAGGCCCCGCGCTACGGGTCGATCGCGATGCCGACGGTGATCGTCGCCGGCGATGCGGATGCCGCCGTGCCGGCCGACCGACAGGCGGAGCCCCTCGCCAAGGTCATTCCGGACGCCCGGCTCGTCCTCCTGCCCGGCATCGGCCACATGGTGCCCTACGTGGCCACCGAGGCGCTCGTGGACGAAGTCGAGGGCCTCGCCGACAGGATCGCGGCGCCGGGCCGCGAACCCGTCGCGCGCTGAAGCGCAGACCTCTCGATCAGGGCTTGGCGCTCAGGCCTTGGCGCTCAGGCCTTAGCGCTCGGGCCTTGGCGATCAGGCCTTGGCGGCGTGATCGCGGGTGATGAAGGCGATGCGCACCAGGTTGGTGGCGCCCGGCGTCCCGAACGGCACGCCGGCCACCACGATGATGCGGTCGCCGATCTCGGCGAAACGCTCGCGCACCGCGAACTTGGCCGCGCGGAACGCCATGTCGTCGACGTCGCTGGCATCGTTGGTGACGATCGGATGCGTGCCCCAGCACAGGGCCAGCCGCCGGGCGGTCTCGCGCCGCGGGGTGAGGGCGATGATCGTGGCGTTGGGCCGCGAGCGGGCGAGCCGCAGGGCCGTCGATCCCGAATGGGTCCAGGCCATGATGGCGGTCAGGCCCAGCGCGTCGACCATCTGGTGGGCGGCCGCCGCGATGGCATCCGATGCGGTCGCGTCGGGCTCCGAGCGCTGCGCGGTGAGGATGGTCCAGTAGAGGGCGTCCCGCTCCACCTGCTCGGCGATGCGGCTCATCATCGAGATGGCCTCGATCGGGAAGGCGCCGGACGCGCTCTCGGCCGAGAGCATCACCGCGTCGGCGCCCTCGTAGACGGCGGTCGCCACGTCCGAGACCTCGGCGCGCGTGGGCACCGGCGCCGTGATCATCGATTCGAGCATCTGCGTCGCGACGACGACGGGCTTGCCCAGGCGCCGGGCGCTGCGGGTGATCCGCTTCTGCACGCCGGGCACGTGCTCCAGCGGCATCTCCACGCCCAGATCGCCACGCGCGACCATGATCCCGTCGGAAATCTCGATGATCTCGTCGAGGCGGGTGAGCGCCTGCGGCTTCTCGATCTTGGCCATGACCAGGGCGCGGCCGGCGGCGACCTTCTTCACCTCGGCCACGTCCTCGGGGCGCTGGACGAAGGAGACGGCGATCCAGTCGGCGCCGGCATTCAGACCGGCTTCGAGGTCGCCGCGATCCTTCTCGGTCATCGCCGCCACCGGGATCACGGTGTCGGGCAGGGAGACGCCCTTGCGGTTCGAGATCCTGCCGCCGATGACGACCGTCGTCACCGCACGGCCTTCCGAGACCTCGGTCACGGTCAGCCGCAGCTTGCCGTCGTCGATGATGACCACGTGGCCGGGCTCGAGCGCGGAGAGGATCTCGGGATGGGGCAGGTAGACCCGGTTCACGTCGCCCGGCGTCGGGTCCGAATCCAGGACGAAGGACGCGCCGTTCTCGAGTATGGCGCTGCCCTCGGCGAAGGCGGCGACGCGCAGCTTGGGGCCCTGCAGATCGACCAGGACCGCGATGGGCCGGCGCAGTTCACGCTCGATCGTGCGGATCACCTCGATCTTCTCGGGCAGCTTCTCGCGCGGAAGATGGCTCATGTTGAGCCGGAAGACGTCCGCACCGGCGCGGAAGAGCTTCTCGATCATCTCCGGCGTATCGGATGCGGGACCGAGGGTGGCGATGATCTTCGTGCGGCGCGAGCGTTTCACTCCGGCCTCCAGCAATCTTGAGGACACCTGCCGGATTCGAAGGTCCGGTTATCGGCGAGGCGCCACAAGCACCCACACGGCCGTCCCGTCAAGTTTTTGTCGGCTGTCCGCCAGTCCATTCGGACGCGAAGGACCGGCGGATGCGAAGGACCGCGCGCCATATCCGCCGGAGCGGGCAGGGTGGGGAAGGGGACTTCCTTCGTCCCGCCGAGATTCAGCGTTGACGAGACCCGCGATGGTCCTGCCTATGGCCGGGACGGAATCACCGCGCCGGTCGCGCCAGGTCGGCCCGCCGGCATCATAAAAAAGTCGGAAAGCAGCATAAGGTGATGGCCCACCCTCGTCTGTCAATCAACCGACAATAGAGCGTCCGCAATCCAGGCGTCGTCGTCCCATGAACGATTGTCGAACAATGCCGCATCGACTTCAATGTGGAATATATTTCATGTCGCTATTTCATGAATCGGTGACGCAAGAGAACCAGTTCATGTCCAATATTGCAAGACACAGCGGCATCATCCGCGATCAGGCAGGCGCCCGATGAGTATGGCCGAATCCTCCATCGCGCTTCCGACGCGGTCGATCTCCAGGGGCAGGCCTTGGGGAACCATCATCCTGGCCCTCGTGATCCGGGATTTCGGCGCCCGTTTCCGCAAGCAACATCCGGCGATGGCGCTGCTGACCTTCTTCGAGCCCCTGATCCTCGTGGTGCTCATGGGATCGTTGCGGATCTATATCTACGGCAAGGTCCCCCTCTTCGGAACGTCCGTCTTCCTGTTCATGGGGGCAGGTATCTTTCCCTTCTATGCCTTCAAGAACGGCTCCAACGGAGTCAGGGCCCCAAAAGGCCGCAGGATGGAGTATTACTTCGTAAAACCGTTCGATTACATCGTCGCACATTTCCTGATCAAGCAAATTCAGATTCTCATTCTGATGGCGATCTTCTTCGGCGGGCTGTGGCTGTCCGGCGTGAACGAGGCTATTCCCTATGCGCCGGGCTATTGCGTTGCGGGTTTTGTTCTGTTGAGCCTGCTGGCCTTCGGCATCGGTCTGGGAAATGCCGCCATCCGGTCGTATTTCGAAGGCTGGTCGACGTTCTACCGGCTGATCAGTCGCCCGATGATGATGTTCAGCGGTGCGTTCAAGACCGTCGATCTCATTCCCGAACCCGCTCACTCGATCTTCACTTGGAATCCCATTTCCCACGGGATCGAGCTGTTTCGCCTCGGGATCTATCCCAATTATCCTGTCGCCAGCATGGACGTGACCTACCTTCTCAAGTGGGTGGTGGGCTCGTTGCTGGTCGGTACCCTGATGTTTTATAATAGAGCGAAGGACTAGGCCGGGGTGACAGGGCCTCGACGGTACCGCTGACACCTCCGAACGGGGCGAAGCCGCTTCCGCTTCGCGGCGCCGGGCCCGCCCGAATCTTCTGGTGATCCGCGTCCCTCGTGCAGGTCTCCACGCCTCCGGGCCGTTCCCGTGGTCTGCACCCGTCGCGTTGCCGCCCATCGAACCCCGCGCTTGACGGGGCGGTCTCCGGCAGCAACCTGTCACGCCGACGCGCGAGACAGAACCTCGAGGACAGCCATGACGACGATCGACCCCGCGACCCGGACCGAGCTGGAAGCCGCCGTGTTCCGCCGCCTCGTGGCGCATCTCCAGACGCGCAGCGACGTGCAGAACATCGACCTGATGAACATGGCGGGCTTCTGCCGCAACTGCCTGTCGAACTGGCTGAAGGACGCCGCCGACGCGCGCGGCCTCGACCTCGGCAAGGAGGAGAGCCGCGAGCACGTCTACGGAATGCCCTACGAGGAATGGAAGCGGCGGAACCAGGCCGAGGCGACGCCGGAGCAACAGGCGGCCTTCTCGAAGGCGGCAGCCGAGCCGCACTAAGCTTCCGGTAAGCGTAATCGCTTAACCAGCCCCTCCGGCGCGTCCCCGACGATGCGCGTAAGATCAGGAATTGAGACGCTCATGGCCGCTTCCGCCGCACCCGCCGTCGATGCCTCCTCGGTTGCCGCCGACCAGCTCAAGAGCTTCATCGAGCGCATCGAGCGCCTGGAGGAGGAGAAGGCCGGCCTCGCCGGCGACATCAAGGACGTCTACGCCGAGGCCAAGGGCACCGGCTTCGACGTGAAGGCCCTGCGCAAGATCATCTCCCTGCGCAAGAAGGACCATGCCGAGCGCCAGGAGGAAGAGGCCATCCTGGAACTCTACATGCAGGCCCTCGGCATGGTGTAGAGCCACCTCGCGCCGCGAGCGGGGGGCGGGCCGGCACCGCGCGCCTTCCGCCTCAGCGCCGCGTCCGTGCCTCCCGCAGGGTCGAGCCCGGCTCGATGGCCCCGCCCTTCGGGACGGCGATGCGCTGCGACAGGTAGATGCCGTGATGGCCCGAACAGGCATAGGCGGCAAAGCACGCGATCGCCATGGCGACGCCATGGGTCGCCCCGAACAGCTCGATCCCCATCAGCGTGCAGGCGAGCGGCGTGTTGGCCGCGCCGGCGAAGACGGCCACGAAACCGAGCGCCGCCATCAGGTCGAGGGGCGCCCCCATCAAGCCGCCCAGCGCATTGCCGAGGGCCGCGCCGATGAAGAACAGCGGCGTGACCTCGCCGCCCTTGAAGCCGGAGGCCAGGGTGACGACGGTGAAGAGGATCTTCCAGGCCCAGGACCAGGGATGGACCTCCGGCCCGAAGAAGCTCGCGATGCTCAAGGACCCCGCATCCGGCGCGGTGACGCCGAGACCGAGATAGTCGCGGGTACCCAGCGCGTAGACGAGGCCGATCACCGCGAATCCACCGACGACGGGACGCAGGGGACCGTAGGGGATCAGGCGCTTGAGCCACCCGCCGAGAAGGTGGTTCGCTTCCGCGAAGACGAGGGCGGCCAGCCCGAAGGCGATGCCGGCGAGGGCGGCCTTGGCCAGCAGGACCGGATCGAGGGCGATGGGCCCCGTCGCCTCCGCCAGGTAGGCGATGCGGAAGAGCGAGTGGTGGATGCCCCAGGCCTGGCAGGCCCAGTCGCCCACCACCGCCGCCAGCAGGCAGGGGATCAGCGCGGCATATTCCACCCGGCCGATCGCCAGCACTTCGAGGGCGAAGACGGCCCCGGCGATGGGGGTGCCGAACACCGCCCCGAACCCCGCCGCCACGCCCGCCATCAGCACGATGCGGGTGCCCGCCGGATCGAGCCCGGCCTTCCGGCCGATCGCGCTGGCGAGGCTGCCGCCGAGCTGCACCGCCGTGCCCTCGCGGCCGGCCGATCCCCCGAACAGATGGGTCACCACGGTGCCGAGGAAGATCAGCGGCGCCATGCGCAGGGGCACGCCCCCGCCGGGCTCGTGGATCTGGTCGACGATGAGGTTGTTGCCGCCCTCCACGCTGCGCCCGAGGCGGTGATAGAGCCATCCGATGGAGAACCCGCCGAAGGGCAGCAGGAACAGCAGCCAGGGATGCGCGAACCGGGCATTCGTCGCGACGTCGAGGCTCCAGAGGAAGGCGGCGCAGAGCGAGCCCACCAGGGCCGCCATCGGCACCAGGATCACGGCCCAGCGGACGAACGCGACGGCAAGAGCCACGCGGATCGCCACGGCCTTGCGCCATCCGGCGATCAGGGTTCGGAGGGAGGCAGGCATGGTTCCACCGTCTTGCTGCGTGGCAAAAGGGTAGGAATCATCAGCCCTTATGGCGGTTCGGCTCGGCGCCCGGCAGAATCCATTGCCGTGCCGCCTTCCTGTCGCGAGGCGGCGCCCGCGTCAAGTCGGCAGGCAGACGGGAAGTGTCTCGGGTTGAAATTCGACCCCGAGCGGTTGAACCTCGCGTTCCCGTTCCGATCTCTCGCACGAGCCCCCCGGCTGGCTTATGGTTGGTGCCAAGCGGAAGAAGCGCATGACACAATTTACAGCCGCTTCTCATGCCGAAGTCGATCATCCCATCAGACCACCTCATCCTGAGGTGCCCTTTGCATGAGCAAAGGGCCTCGAAGGAGCCCTCCAGTCGTCGCGCGATCCCTGGAGGCCTCCTTCGAGGCCGCTATGCGGCACCTCAGGATGAGGTAAAGCCTTGGAAAAACAACTCGAACAGGCGCCGAGAGACTACCCCGGCCCGAACCCCGGTGGCGCCATGGGACGGCTCCGAGCGTGTCATCCGCCCTGGCCGAAGGCGAATCATCCGGCCAGGGCGCGTCATGAGGCTCACGCGATCAGGAAGTCCGCGGCCGTGAGCGACACCTTGGCGTGGTTGTCGATGACGGCGAACGGTATCGCCTTGGCGGCGGTGCCGCTGCCATCCGCATCGTAGGACAGCACACCGGTATCGTGGTCGTAGAGGATGCGGTCGTTCGGATCGATCTTCGCGCCGGCCACCGGGCGAACGCCTCGGTGGACATCGTTTCCGCATTGTCCCGATAAAGATCGTCGCCCTTCTGGACGTACAAATCGAACTGAAGCCTGGCGACCCGCGCGGACGTGGAAATATCGAGATTGATCGTCGAATGGATGTCGTCCTGGACACTCTTGATCTCTTCGAGGACCTGCCGCCCCTGCGCGACGATCTGGTTCAGCTTTGCATCCATTTCTCTCAAGAGATCCAGGTTCGGATCGTCATGCGAGCCCCGAAAATATCCAGCAACTCATCGGGAATATCGACGCCGGGAATCAACCCGATCAAGTTGAGAGCGGTCCCCGTGGCGGCAAGCCCGATGCCGTCATGAAGAAGTGCGGCAGGCCCGCCTCGACCGTCATGTCGCCTGCACCCAACAGGCCAAAACATCCGTCATCGGAGCCGTTCGTCGCGGGACGTCAGGCGTGCCGCCCTCGGCAGGGCAAGCCGGTTCCGGCGGCCTGAACGACGAGGTCGGGTCGGGCGCGGAACCAGGGCCTGGGTTCCATACGGTAGGGTTAGATCATCGGAAACCCCGGCCGGTCCGATGCCGGGCCCCATGGAGAGGGTGCCGGGCGGCCGGGTTTCGCCTCAGCGCCCCGCCACCGCGCGGGTCGAGGAGCCGGTGAAGCGTGCGGCGGTGAGATCGTCGCCGGGGCTGCGCGCCGAGAAGCGGCTGCGCACGCCGCTCTCCGCCTGGGCGACGAGGCCGGCGGGGGCGGCCTCGCT
>NZ_JBHTND010000033.1:0-44297 GCF_042679825.1 Methylobacterium marchantiae
TCGGCCTCCCCCATCTCAGCGAGGGCGGCGGCGCGCTCGGCCCGGCGCTCCATGGCGGCCGCGCGCGTCGCCCGTGCCGTCCGAATCGCTCCCTCGCCCGAGGCGATCATGCCGGCAAAGCGCGAGGCCTCGTCCCCGGCCTTCGCGAGTGCGGCCCTGGCCTGCGTGAGCTCGGCGCTCAGGGTGGTGCGCTTGGCGAAGAGGTCTTCGGCCTCCTGCGCGCGAGGGGCGAGATAGGCCCCGCCCCGATCGGCGTCGAAACGCGCGGCGGCTTCCCGGCAGGCGACGTCAGCCTGTCCGAGGCGGGCTTCCAGATCGGCGAGGGCGTCTCCGGCCTCCGCCGCCTTCGCCTCCGCGCCGGCGACGGCGGAGATGGCGGAGGCGGCTTCCCTCGCCGCCTCGCCGATCCTGCTGTCGAGATCTGCGGCCCTGGTCCAGTCCGGTCCGAAGGCCTTGAACCCGGCCTCAGACGCCTCGTCGGCCTCGAAGGCCAGGGCATGGGCGAGACGTGCCGCCTCCGCCCGCGTCTCGGCCTCCCCACGCTTCGCCAAAGCTCCGGCAAGTGCCGCCTCGGCGGCGACGAGATCCCGGGTGATCGAATCGGCGGCCTTCGCCGCTTCGCGCAGGGCCTCGACCTCGTCGAGCTCGGCCAGGCGCTGGCTCTCGTGCCGGTGACTCTCCAGCGCCTCGCGCGCCGCGGCGAGGCGGGCCTCGGCGGCCTGGACCTGGATGCGCGTGGAGGCGACGCGCCGCGCATGGTCCAACGCCGCGTTCAGCGCCGCGAGCCGGCCGGAGAGGGCCGCCACCTCCGCCCCGAGGCGCGCCCGCTCGGCATGTTTCTCCGCGCGCGCCGCCTCGTCGAGGAGGCCGACCGCGTCCCGGTGGGTCTCGAGGTCCCGCACCTGCGCCCGCTGTACCTCGGCGCCGGCATGGACCCGCTTCGAGATGCCGGAATAGATCGTGGTGCCGGTGATCTTCTCCAGGAGGTCGGAGCGCTCCTTTTCGTCAGAGAGCAGGAACGCGTCGAACTCGCCCTGAGCCAGCAGGACGGTGCGGCGGAACTGGTCGAAGGTGAGATCGGTGAGGTCGCAGATCGCCGCGTCGACGAGGCCCGCCTTGCTGTCGCCGACGAAGCTGCCGTCCACGAGGCGCTTCAGGGAGCGCGTCTTGTTCTGGAGGCGGCCGTTGGCCTTGCCGCGGGCGCGATAGACCGACCACCTCGCGCAGTAGCGCTGTCCGTCCTTGCCGATGAAATCGACCTCGGCGAACCCTTCCGTCGCCCCCCGCCTTAGGATCGCCCGTTCGTCGCCGATGGTGATGGGATCGCCGCCGGGATCGGGCGCCCTCTCGCGTCCGCTCGTGGCGACGCGCGGATAGCGCCCGTAGAGCGCAAGGCAGAGGGCGTCGAGGATGGTGGACTTGCCCGCTCCCGTCTCGCCGGTGATGGCGAAGATGCCGGTGGCGCCGATCGGACCGTCGGAGAGGTCGATGCAGAAGGGTGCTGCGAGGCTCGCAAGGTTTTCGCCGCGGATCGCCAGGATGCGCAAGGGTCGTGGCCTCGTTTCGAACGATGAAGGAACGGAAGCGTCGGATCGTCAAACGGGATGATGACGCTGCTTCATAGCGCAGGATGACGGATCGGCGCTTCGGCGATGCCGCCCGGCGGGCCGATGTCCACATGCGACATGGATCGTCCGCACGACGCGAGCCGGTGCCGGCGGCGGCGCCTATCGATTTTGACACCGGATGCCGGCTCGTGTCATCGCGCCGCGATGACGATGACCGACCTTCTCGTTGATCGAGGGCTCCGGCGGGAACGGTGGTTCGACCTTGGCCGTTGGTTGGCCAGCCCCAATTGTGCAGACGTGCGGTTCCGTCCTGCATCGAGGCTCGCGACGGAGATGGGGTGGCAGTGAGTGTCCTCGCAGATGGGGGCGAGTGCGGTGCGCTGATCGGGGCCACGGATTGGTCCGCGACACCCCTCGGACCCTTCGAATCCTGGCCCGCCTCTCTTCGCACGCTGACGCGGATGATGGCCGCCGCCCGCCAGCCCATGTTCATCACATGGGGCCCGGCGCAGATCGTCCTCTACAACGATGCCTATTCCCGGCTCATGGGTGCTAGGCATCCGGAGGCGATGGGGCGTCCCATCGCCGAAGTCTGGTCGGACATCTGGAGCGATCTCGCGCCCATCGTCGCCAATGCCTATGCAGGCATCTCCATCCAGATGGACGACGTGTCCTTCGTCATGGAGCGCAACGGATTCCCCGAGGAGACGCATTTCGCGTTCTCCTACACGCCGGTGCGGGAGGAGGACGGCACGGTGGCCGGCTTCTTCTGCGCCTGCACCGAGACGACCGGGCGCATCAGCGCCGAGAGCCGGCTTCGGGAGAGCGAGGCCGAGGCCCGTGGCGTCCTCGACGGGATGGGCGAAGGGTTCCTCTTGCTCGACCGCGACTTCAGGGTCCGCCGCATCAACGCGGAGGGCCTGCGCCTCGACGGACGTCCGCCCGAGGCGATCCTCGGCCGCCATCTCCTCGACGTCTGGCCGGATGCCGAGCAGATGCCGACCTGGCCGCTCTACCGCCGCGCCATGGCCGAGCGCGCATCGGCGGAACTGACCTACCGCCACACCTCGAAGCAGCAGGACATCTGGATCGAGGTCAGGGTCTATCCTTCGGGCAGCGGCCTCTCCGTGTTCTACCGCGACATCAGCGAGCGCAGGGCGGCCGAGGAAGCACTGCGCGAGCGCGAAGAGCGCCTGCGCCTCGTGGTGGAGGGCGCGCGCGACCATGTCGTCCTCACCATGAACCCGCAGGGCATCGTCACCAGCTGGTCGGCCGGCGCGGTCGAGGTCCTGGGTTGGAGCGTCGCCGATGCGCTCGGCCGGCACGGGTCGATGATCTTCACGGAGGAGGACCGGGCGAACGGCATCGATACGCGAGAGATGGCCGAGGCGGTGGAGAGAGGGCGCACCGATGCGGAGCGCTGGCATCGGCGGAGGGACGGGACGCGGGTGTTCCTCGCCGGCTCCCTTCACCGGCTGCCGCCGGACATGCAGGGGCGCTCGCCGGGTTTCCTCAAGATCGCGCGGGACGAGACGCAGCGCAGGGCGCAGGCGGAGGCCTTGTCGGAGAGCGAGGCGCGTTTCCGCAACATGGCGGACCATGCGCCGGTGATGATGTGGGTCACCATCCCGGACGGGTCCTGTATCTACCTGAACCGGGGCTGGTACGAATTCACCGGGCAGACCGAGGAGGAGGCCCTCGGCCTCGGCTGGACCAAGGCGACGCATCCCGACGACGAGCGACTGGCGACGGAAACCTTCCTGTCGGCCAATGCCAGACAGGCGCCTTTCCGCGTCGAGTATCGCCTGCGCCGGGCGGACGGCACCTATCGCTGGGCCATCGACGCGGCGACCCCGCGCTTCGGCACCGACGGCGAATTCCTCGGCTATGTCGGCTCGGTCATCGACATCGACGAGCGCCGGGAAGCGGAGGAGCGCCTGCGCCAGAGCGAAGGACGGTTCCAGGCCATCGCCGATTCCATCGACCAGATGGTCTGGTCGACCCTGCCCGACGGTCATCACGATTATTTCAATCAGCGCTGGTACGAGTATACCGGCGTGCCCGCCGGCTCCACCGACGGCGAGGGCTGGAACGGGCTCTTCCACCCCGACGACCAGGAGCGCGCCTGGACGGTCTGGCGGCACAGCCTCACCACCGGCGAGACCTACCATATCGAGTACCGCCTTCGGCATCACTCGGGCCAGTACCGTTGGGTGCTCGGTCGGGCGCAGCCGGTCCGCGACGCCGCCGGGCGGATCGTACGCTGGTTCGGCACCTGCACCGAGATCCAGGAAATCGTGGAGGCCCGCGAGGTCCTGGCCCGCTCGCGGATGGAACTGGAAAGGGAGATCGCCGAGCGCATCAAGGAGCGCGACCGGATCTGGACGCTGATCCCCGATCTCCTGATGTCGGGCACGCTGGACGGTCGCCTTCTCAGCGTGAATCCGGCCTGGACGGAGGTGCTCGGCTACGACGAGGCGAGCCTGCTGGCGCGGCCTTTCTGGGAAATCATCCACCCCGACTTTCTCCCCCGCAGTGCGGAGGTGGTGGAGGCGATGCGCCAGGGCCGCACCATGCGCCACCAGAACCAAGTCCGCACCGCCGGCGGCGAGTATCGCTGGTTCGACTGGATCAGCGCCCCGGTGGGCGAGCTCTTCTACGCGGTGGCGCGCGACATCACCGACGAGAAGACGCGCGAGGCGGCCCTCGCCCAGACGCAGGAGGCCCTGCGCCAGTCCCAGAAGATGGAGGCGGTGGGCCAGCTCACCGGCGGCATCGCCCACGATTTCAACAATCTGCTCACCGGCATCTCGGGCAGCCTCGAACTGCTGCAGACGCGGATGGCGCAAGGGCGGCTGACCGGCCTCGACCGCTACATCAACGCCGCGCAGGGCGCCTCCCGCCGGGCGGCGGCGCTGACCCATCGCCTCCTCGCCTTCTCGCGACGCCAGACCCTCGACCCCAAGCCCACCAACGTGAACGCGCTGGTCTCGGGGATGGAGGAGCTGATCCGCCGCACGGTGGGGCCGGCGGTGACGATCGAGGTGGTGGGTGCCGCCGGTCTGTGGCCGGCCCTGGTCGATCCCAACCAGCTCGAGAACGCGCTGCTCAACCTGTGCATCAATGCCCGGGACGCCATGCCGGATGGCGGCCGCCTCACCATCGAGACGGCCAACAAGTGGCTCGACGGACATGCCGCCCGCGAGCGCAACCTGGAGCCGGGCCAGTACCTCTCCCTCTGCGTCACCGACAACGGCACCGGCATGACGCCGGAGGTGATCGCCCGTGCCTTCGATCCGTTCTTCACCACCAAGCCCCTGGGCGAGGGCACCGGCCTCGGCCTGTCGATGATCTACGGCTTCGTGCGGCAATCGGGCGGGGAGGTGCGGATCTATTCCGAACTCGGCGAGGGCACGACCATGTGCCTCTACCTGCCGCGTCATTACGGCGAGGCCTCGGAGATCGACGAGGCCGGCGAGTTCGCCGCCGCCCCGCGCGCGCAGCGGGGGGAGACCGTTCTGATCGTCGACGACGAGCCCACCGTGCGCATGCTGGTGACGGAGGTGCTGGAGGAGCTCGGCTACACCGCCATCGAGGCGGCCGACGGCGCGTCCGGCCTGAAGGTGCTGCAATCCGACGTGCGCATCGACCTCCTCGTCACCGATGTCGGCCTGCCCGGCGGCATGAACGGCCGCCAGATGGCCGATGCGGGGCGCGTGGCGCGGCCCGACCTCAAGATCCTGTTCATCACCGGCTATGCCGAGAATGCGGTGGTCGGAAACGGGCATCTGGAGCCCGGCATGCAGGTGCTGACCAAGCCCTTCGTGATGGAGGTGCTGGCGAGCCGGATCAAGGACATGATCGTCTCCGGCCAGGGCTGAACCCGGCCGGAGACGTCGTCGGCGCTACTGCGAGCGGCGCGACAGCGACACGGCGTAGGCCGGTGAGCGGATCGCGAACATCGGATCGTCGGCCGGGCCGGCGATGCCGGCGGGGAGATCCACCACCGGATCGAAGGTGGCCGCGTCACAGGTGGCGTCAGGCTCCAGGGCGTGGATCGCGATGGTGCCGAGCGGCGTCGTCTTGCGGCTGTCCTCAGGCCACATCACGGTCGGATCGGCGGTCGGGTCGCCGGCCTCTCCGCGGATCGCCACGAGGGAGAAGGTGGCCGGCCCCTGGGCGAGGCGCTCCTTCAGCTCATCGGCATAGAAGCTGTCGGGCTTCGTCTTGATGTCGTCCTCACTCAGGCCGAGCTGGCCCGCGGCCGCGACGGTCTTCAGCTTCACCACATTCGCCTCGTTCCGGGCGTTGGTGAGCGTGTAGGCATGGACGCCCCAGTAATCGACGCCGGCATAGCTCGCCGGCACCGGCCGGGCATTGAGCCAGGCCGCCTGTTTCGTGGTCTCGGGATTGGCGACGCCGAAGGCCTTGATCTTCTCGGCATCGGGCTTGCCGTCGGGGCCGGGAGCGCGGACGGAGGCGAATTCGAACAGCTGCTGGGGCGTGCGCGCCGAGAAGACCGGCGCCGAGATGATGACGAGGACGAGGTCGCCGGCCGGATCGCGCAGGCGCATGGCGAAGCCGCGCGTCACGGGCTTGGCCTTGTCCGACACTTTCGGGTTGCTGCCGCCCATGGAGAACCGGGCCGTCACCGGGACTGATTTGGCGAATTGCGGTGCCTTCGACAGGCTCGCGGCCTCGGCGGAAGGCGTGAACTGCCCCGAGACGCAGACACCTTTGGCGCCGCTGGCACGCACGCCGGGCTTGTTGCCGCCCGCGGCGAACTGGGCGCCAACGATCGAGGCGGCATCCGCCTCCTCGGCCCGGACCACGTTGCCGGAGACGGCAGCGAGCGCGACGGCACAGCCGGTCGCGACGACCGTGGATCCGATGATCTTCCGTCTCATGGCGCTGTTTCCCCCGTCGCCCGGCTCGCATCGGCGGTGGCCGGCGAATCTCGATGGCGCACAATCGAATTAGACTATGTGCAGGGTAACGACATCGTGACAAGAGCCGATCGGAACGGGAGAACGCTCCCCCGGCCATCTCTTTCAGACTTCGGCCTCGGCGCGGACCCGGTGAAACACCTCCAGATGCTCCGGTGCCGGCGGTGTCCCTCGCACGCGCTCGAAGGCGAGGCGGAAGAGGTCTTCCGGGTCGCGCTCGGAGAGGCGGACGAGGGGCGCCGCGTCGATGGCCTCCGCGACCGGGTCGGCTGAGGCCGTCACACGGGTGTCGACGATGCGCACCGGGAAGCCCTCCGCGATCCGGTCGACCTCCGCCCGATGACCCGGTCCCAGCCCCTCGCGGGCGAGCCGGACCTGGATATAGGGCCGTTCCTCCATCGGCAGGGCCGGGTCGAGGCCCAGCGCTTTGAGATGGTCGCCGAGTTCGGAGAGCCGCATGTCGCCGCGCGCGGGCAAGCGCAGGAACGGGACCGGCCGCGGGATCGGGATGTGCTCCACCCGTGCCGGCCCGTCGCCCAGGGTGACGAGGCTGACCCCGTGGGCATAGGGCTGCTCGGTGGCCGAGAGCGGGATCAGCGAGCCGGAATAGCGCACCATCCCGCCGCCGATCGACTGCGCCTTGTGGAGATGGCCGAGCGCCACGTAATCGGCCTCGGCGGGAAACACGTCCGGCGGCACGGCATGCTCCCCGCCCACCAATATGCGGCGCTCGGCACCCTCCGACTCGGTTCCCCCGGCCACATGCAGGTGCCCGGTCAGCAGAAGGGGCAGGCCGGAAAGATGCGGCGTCGCGGCTTCCATCACCTGACCGTAGAGGGCGCGCACCGCCCGGACGATGGGCGAGCCCTCCTCCTTCCGCATGGGGGGCAGGCAGGCGGCGGTGGGATAGGACACCGCCAGGATCTGCGCCGCCACGTCGCCATTCCTCAGGATCGGCACGAGGTGACGCTCGATGCAGAGGGCGCCGTCGCGTCGGCGCACATTGCCGATCACCCGCACGCCGATCGCCTCGAGGATCGGACTCGGCGCTTCGAGCCGTCCAGCCGCATCGTGGTTGCCGGCGGTGAGGACGATGGTCATGGAGGGACGCGCCCGATGCAGGCGCACCAGCACGTCGTAGAGCAGCGCCTGCGCCTCGCCCGACGGGTTCTGGCTGTCATAGACGTCGCCGGCCACGACGAGGGCATCGACCTCGTAGGTGACGACGATGGCTTCGAGATGGGCCAGCGCCTTGGCGTGCTCGTGGCTGCGCGAATAGCCACGCAGGGACTGCCCGATATGCCAGTCGCCCGTATGCAGCACCCGGATCACGTCATCGCTCCCACCCTGCCCGGGCCTGATGGCGCCGGGCCGAAGCTTTGTAGCGCGGTGCCGCGACTCGTCCTACCCGCCAGCCTACCGGCAAACGGTCACGTTCTTGACCACCCAACCTTCGCCGGGTTGCCACAACTTGCGGCGGCTGCGCCCGCACCGCAGTTCGTCCGGCTCGGCCGATGTCCACGTCACCCCCGGGGCGTCTGTCGAACTCGTATTCGTCGAGCCAGCTTCCTTGGCGAGTGATCCCGTCGCGGCGGGGGCCGGCTTGGCCTTCACCGACCTCGTCTTCTTGGCGGATCTGGTTCGGGACGAATCGACGGCCTTGGACGCGGCCGCCGATTGAGCCGGCTTCGGGCCGGCGAGGATCGGGCTCGGCCCGGCGAGGAGGAGGCCGAGGGCGAGCGTCAGAGACGACGCACCAAGGCGTGCGAACGAAGAGATCGGCACAGGATTGGTCCGTCTTCCGATGATTCGATGATCTTGAAAAGCGTGAGCTTATGTCGATGCGCCGGGAGGTTTTTGCAATCGCAAAGGTCAGTGGAATCCGGACATCTCCTGCTCATTTTCGCAGCATGATGAAGGTCCCGTGGATTAACCGTATTCCGAAGTCGGCTCGGACCCGATCCGACCGCAATGCTGGTCAGCAATGGTCCTCGCGTGACGGCGAGCCCTGGTCTTGCTAAGTCACCGCCCAATCTTGGCTTTAGTCCTCGCGCCCATGCGAGCGGCCCATCTCTGAGCAATCCATGCCCGAACGCTCCAATCCTCCTTTCAATCGCCGGACCCTCCTGAGCGGAGCGGGGGCGGCGCTCACGATCCTCGGTTCCCCGCTCACTGCCCTGGCACAGGTTCGCGGCCGCCTCTCTCTCGAGTCCGACGACGGATACGGGCCCTATGACGATGACCGTCTCTACCGGGACGACGCCGGTCGCCTCTACCGCCGCCGCGGCGGGCGCTACGAGCCGTATCGCGAGCGCACGAGCGCGCCGCGCTTCGAGGACGATCCGGATGCGGATCCCTATGCCGATCCGAATGCCCGTCGGAGGGCGGCCCAGCCGCCGGCGAACCAGGGGGATCAGGTCTCGCGTCCGGTGGACAACGGGCCGATCGACTACGCCAGGGCGTATGCGGCAATCACCGACGAGCCTTTCCCGGTCTATGCCTTCAACTGGCGCAAGGCGAACCCGCTCTTCCTCCGCCAGGAGATCGCCTATACCGGCACCGAGCCTCCGGGCACCATCGTTGTCGATCCGCGCGCGCACCACCTGACTTTGGTCCAGGCCAACGGCCGGGCGCGGCGCTACGGCGTCGGCGTCGGAAAGCAGGGCTTTTCCTGGTCCGGCGTCTCGACGGTGAACTCGAAGCAGATGTGGCCGGACTGGTACCCGCCCAAGGAGATGATCGCCCGCACGCCCAAGCTCGCGCGCTCGGTGAGCCAGCTTCAGAGCGGCCTCGGCGTTCCGGGCGGCTCGCGCAACCCGCTCGGTGCGCGGGCGCACTACCTCTGGCAGGACAACAAGGACACGCTCTACCGCATCCACGGAACGCTCGAGCCGGAAACGATCGGCCTCAGCGTCTCGTCCGGCTGTATCCGCATGATCAACCAGGACGTGATCGACCTCTACGGTCGTGTCGAGATCGGTTCGCGGGTCGTTGTGCTGACCTGATGCGTCTACCGGCGGGCTCGACCCGCCGGATTTCTGCCGCGGCGATCGGGAATCTCCCGAACCCGGAGTAACGACTGCGAGAGTTCATCCCGGACTCGACGCGAAGAATCGGAACTTCCCCCGCATCTCTGGCTTTTTCCCGTCACGGGGCGTGCGCTGGACGCCGCCCGCGATAGAAATCCAACCGGAGTTATGACGTCATGGCAAAGAGCTCGAGCGGGCGCACGCGCGTCGACGGCGACCGCCTGAATACCCCCACCGATCTGGCCCCCGAGGCGACCAAGAAGATCGCCGAAGGTCTGACTGTCCTGCTGTCCGACCTCTTTGCCCTCTACGTGAAGACGAAGAACTTTCACTGGCATGTCAGCGGCCCGAACTTCCGCGACTACCACCTTATGCTCGACGAACAGTCCCAGCAGATCTTCGGCATCATCGACGATGTCGGCGAGCGTGCCCGCAAGATCGGTGGAACGACGCTTCGCTCGCTGGGGCAGGCATCGAAGCTCTCCCGTGTCGAGGACAACGACGCCGATTATGTCAGCCCCCTCGAGATGCTGGCCGAGCTGCGCGACGACAACAAGAACCTCACCGCCAATATGCGTGAGCTGCATGAGGTGACGGACGAGGCCAAGGACGTCTCCACCACCAGCCTGTTGGAAGAGTGGATCGACCAGTCCGAAGAGCGGACCTGGTTTCTCTACGAGGCGACCCGCAACGCCACCGACAGCGGCCATTGATCCAGGCCAGCGAGAGCATCGAGTTACGAAAAAGGCCCCGCATCGAAGGATGCGGGGCCTTTTTGATAGTGTCTGCCACCGGCCTGACCGGAGCAGAGACCGTCTTCACGACGCGAGAGTAATCTCGCCTTCGCGCACGGCGCGCTCACCGCCACCGGACTTGATCCGGTAGAATGGCTCGCCGGTCTGGTCCTCGGGGACGAGACGGACGATCTCGAACACGTCTGCAGGATCGGTCTTGGCATCGGCATAACCGATGCGCGCGCGGCGCACGCGCTGCCCGAGCTTGAACTTGTGGGCCATGGGGTTTGCCTTTCTGAGTTGACGCGGAACGCTTCCGCGCCCTCGGACGGGTATTGGTGATCGCGCGTCGCCTTCCCGCTTCGGAAAGTGACGAGTCCAGCGGCAGCCCCGTCCGGAGATGCCGCCCGGCGCTCGAACCCCCGCGAGGACACGAGCTAACCCCATCCGACCTTGGCCGCCCCGACCGTACGACCGCGGCGGCGACACCGAACTGTCGGAACTTCGATGCTCGTGCGCGGAAAGCGAATTCCGCGGGTCGAGCCGATGCTTCGGGCTCGTGATCTTACTTGCGCGCCTTGGCCTTGCGCGCGGCGTAGCGCGCATCGCGCTGCTGCTTCTGCTCGATGCGAGCGGCAGCGGCGAGAGCGATCTTCTCCTCGGCGACACGAGCCGCTTCGATGGCCTGACGTTCGCGCTCGGCCTCGGCCTCTGCGACGGCCTGCGCTGCGGCTGCGGCGCGCTCGGCCTCGCGGGCGGCGACGCGGATTTCGCGCTCGCGGGCGATCGCTTCACGCTCGGCCTTGCGGGCGACCACCGTCGGATCGTCGGCGGCCGGGCGGTCGCGGAAACGCGCCAGCGCGGCCTGACGGGCTTCCTGCGAAGCCTTGAGGCGGTCGGTCATGGAGTTTTCGTTGAATTGGCTCACACAGAATCCTGGTTTGGGAAGCGGCAAGGCAGCGCCGCAGGAAGATAAGGGGAAGATCGAAAACGCACGAAGCCGCTCTCCAATGGAGAGCGGCTCTTAGTCCATAGTGAAGCTCTTAAAAGAGCCTCACTTGGCTCAAGCGGCTTGGAGGCTGCCGGCGGACTGCTTGCCGCTGCGCTTGTCGGTCTCCATCTCGTAGGAGACCTTCTGGCCTTCGGCGAGGCCGCGCATGCCTGCGCGCTCTACGGCGGAGATGTGCACGAACACGTCGTTGCCGCCGTTATCCGGCTGGATGAAGCCGAAGCCCTTTTGCTCGTTGAACCACTTAACAGTACCGACAGCCATCATAATCCTTCGCCCTTGCGGGCATCATAGTTCGGAGGTCCGCACGAAGATGCACGGCCTTCTCCGTTGTCTCGACCCGAACCTGACTCTCTAAAGGGAGTCTCGCGACTCACGCAAAAGAAAATCTGATCACCGATCGATCTCTGTTGTGTACTCCCAGTGAGACGATTTAGCAAACGGCACGAAAAACTTGCGTTTTATGTTTCAGGGCGCCGCGCGAAATTTGGAGAATGTCCGGCATTTCGTGGTGCCGTTCCCATTTTCGGCAGAGCATCATTCGGCGGGCGACGAGACCAGCGGCAGGTCGAGCTGAGCGCTCTCGGTGTCGCGTCCGCTGCGGCGGTCGAGGAAGCCGAGGATCGGTGACACGGATACGCCGTGCAGGATGATCGACAGGAGGATGGTCAACCCGGCCGTGCTCCACAGCAGCCCCGGCTGCTCGAACCCCGCATGCCCGAGGGCGAAGGCGAGGTAGTAGATCGTGCCCAGCCCCCTGATTCCGAAGACGCTGATCACGGCCCGCTCGCTGGCGGGCTTGTCATGCCCGATGAGGCTGATCCAACCGCAGAGCGGCCGGACGACGAAGATCACCAGAAATGCGAAGGCGACGCCCTGCCACCCGATGCCCTGCAGGAGGCCGGCGCCGATGGCGAGGCCAAAACCCACGAGGAGCACCATCATCGCCAGGCGCTCGAAGGCTTCGGCCGATCCGTGGAGGGCGTGATGGTAGTCGTTGCCCCGGTCTGACCATCGCATCGCCAAGGCCGCCACGAAGACGCCGACGAAGCCGTAGCCATGCACCGCCTCCACGACGGCATAGGTCAGGCAGGTGATGCCGAGGGCGACAAAACCATCACCCGTGCGCGACAGGCGGGCCCGGTTCGGAAGATGGAAGGTCAGCCAGCCGAGACCTCGCCCAATGGCGGCGCCCAGGACGATGCCGGCGAACATCTTCCACACCAGCGAAATCCCCACCCATTCGGCCCATTCGCCCGCATTCAAGCCGTTCGAGACGGCGAGCGCGATGGCGAGGTTGACGAAGGGGAAGGCGAGCCCGTCGTTTAGTCCGGCCTCGGAGGTGAGGCCGAAGCGCATCTCGTCCTCGTCGCCCTGCGAAGGCGGTCCGACCTGGACGTCGGAGGCGAGGACCGGATCGGTCGGCGCGAGCGATGCCGCGATGAGCAGCGAGGAGGCGATGCCGAGACCGAGCAGGTTCGAGGCCAGGAATCCGAGAACGAGGATCGTCAGCGGCATGGCGAGGGCGAGCAGGCGCCATGTCACCATCCAGCGTCTCCAACCGATGCGGCGGTCGAGCTTCAGTCCGGCGCCCATCAGCGAGATGATGACGACGAATTCACTGACCCTCTCGATGAGCCGCAGGTGGTGCTGGGGCTGCGGCGAAAGGTCGGCCATTCCGGGGATCAGCGAAAGGCCGGCCCCGATCGCGACGCAGCAGATCGGGAGCGACAGCGGCAATTGCCGGAGCACCATCGGCAGCCAGGCGGTGAGGAGGACGAGTGCTCCAAAACCGCCGAGCATGAGTACATACGCGTCCATGACAACCGACTTGTCCCTGCACGTTCTTCGCCGGAATCATCACGACCCATACGCAAGACCGATCTCAGCCGCACAATTTCCCACGAAGAGGCCCAACCCGCGGGCGGCCTCTCCCATTCGCCCTCAGAGCGCGCCCGACCGAATCGTCATGTCGGGGTTGAGGTCGACCCATCTGCGTGTCGCGGCCGCTTGGTAGAGCGCCTCGATCAGGCGCATGTCGCGCAGGCCCATCTCGCCGGGCGTGCGCAGTTCCCCGCCCTCGGCGATCACCTGCGACAGGTGGTCGATCTCGCCGGTGAACTGCACCGCGTCACCTTCCACCGTCAGGATTTCGTCGGCACGCTTGGCATTGCCGACCACGAGGCGGTTGCCCTGATAGGCGGTGCCAGGATCGAGGGTGGCCACGGCCTTCTCGCCCCAGAGGTCGATCCGCTTCTTGTCGGAAGTGTAGCCGGACGACACCGTGGCACGCCGACCGGACGGGAAGACCAGTTGTGCCGTGAACACGTCCTCGACCTCGGCAAAGCGCGGATCGTCGGGTGGCGAGAACATGGAGGCCGAGACTGAGGACGGGCTCTCGCCGAGGAACCATTGTATGCCGTTGAGGCCGTAGATGCCGATATCGACCAGGGACCCTCCGCCGGCCACGGCCTTGAGGATGCGCCACTGGTCACGCGGACGCGACGGCTCCAGCGGGCGGTGATGGTCGGAAGAGGCGAACCGGACCTCGCCGAACTCGCCCTTGTCCATCATCGCCTTGGCGCGCAGGTTGTGCGGCTCCCAATGGACGCGGTAGGCGATCATCAGCCGCCGGTCGGCGGCCTTCGCGGCGTCGATCATCCGCTGGCAATCGGCGGACGTGGTCGCCATCGGCTTCTCGCAGAGGACGTGCTTGCCGGCCTCCAGTGCCTTGATCGTCAGGTCGGCATGCGTGGAATTCGGCGTCACGATGTAGACCGCGGCGATGTCCGTGTTGTCGGCCATCTTGCCCATCGAGCCGTAATCGTAGAGTCCGCCGGACTCGACTCCGTATCGGGCCGCCACGGCCTTGGCCTTCTCCGGATTGCCGGAGACGAGGGCGACGGTCTTCGAGCGCCGCGATCTCTCCAGGGCGGGCAGGACCTGCGCCTGGGCGAAGTCGCCGAGCCCCACCACCGCCCAGCCGAGATGTTTGTCGCGCGGCAGCGGCGGCGGCTGATCGAGCTTGGGCTCGGGCCGGCCGATGGGCGTCGTCGGGATCGCCTGGGACGCGGCGCGGTCGGAAGCGAGCACGCCGCCGATGCCGGCGAGGCTGCCGGCCATGAACAGACGACGGGACGGCGAAATATTCGCGGGGTCGGACATCGGGTCTCCGGATCCGAGAGGAGTGAATCTCGCGGCCGGATCACTGACGCCGCCCTCCGACAACGCGCGTCGGCCCGATCGGATTCCATCGGGACCTGCGGTGGAGGCGCGCGGGGGATTAAAACGCGAAAGTCGTCGCGGCTGGCCTGCTCGATCCGCGGTTTCCCTACTTTAACGTGTTTCCCTACTTGAACGTCTTGCGGGGATCGAAGGCGTCGCGCACGGCCTCGCCGGCAAAGATGAGCAGGCTCAGCATCACCGCCACGACGAAGAAACCGGTCAGCCCGAGCCAGGGCGCCTGGATGTTGTCCTTGCCCTGGGCCAGCAACTCGCCCAGCGAGGCCGATCCGGGCGGCAGACCGAAGCCGAGGAAGTCGAGGGAGGTCAACGTCCCGATCGAGCCGTTGAGAATGAACGGCATGAAGGTGAGCGTCGCCACCATGGCATTGGGCAGGAGGTGACGGCTCATGATGCGGATGTTGGAGAGGCCCAGCGCACGGGCGGCCCGGACGTATTCGAAGTTGCGCGCCCGCAGGAACTCGGCCCGCACCACGCCGACCAGGGCCACCCAGGAGAACAGCATTAGGATGCCGAGCAGCACGAAGAAGCCCGGTGCGATGAAGGCCGAGATGATGATGATCAGGTAGAGGGTCGGGATGCCGCTCCACACTTCGATGAAGCGCTGCAGGCTGAGATCCACCCAGCCGCCGAAATAGCCCTGCACCGCCCCGGCGATCACGCCGATCACCGAGGAGACGATGGCCAGGATCAGCCCGAACAGCACCGAGATGCGAAAGCCGTAGATCACGCGGGCCAGCACGTCGCGGGTGGTGTTGTCGGTGCCGAGCCAGTGCATCTCCAGCCCCCTGCACCCGGCCCTCCCGGCGGTTTCCTCGCCACGCTGCTTGGCCGCAGCCTGACACTGTTCGTCGGTGAGCATCCAGGTCGGCGGCGAGGGAGACGGGGTCGGCAGCCCGTCGATGATGGTGTCGTAGGAATAGGGGATCGGCGGCCAGATCGCCCAGCCATTATCGGCGATCTCCTGCCGCGTCTCGGCAGAGCGGTAGTTCGGCCGCGCATAGAAGCCGCCGAACTTCTCGTCCGGATAGTCGATCAGGACGGGAAATAGGATCTCGCCCTTGTAGGACACCACCAGGGGCCGGTCGTTGGCGATGAATTCGGCGAACAGGCTCAGGGTGAACAGTCCGACGAAGATCACGAAGGACCAGAAGCCGAGGCGGTTGTGCCGGAAATTCGCGAGCCGCCGCCGGTTCAGCGGCGACAGCCCCCGTGCCGAGTGCACGAGGGGAGGCGGGATTTCGACGGGGACGGCTTCCGCGGGGCGGGCGATCTCGTTCATGAGTCCGCCCCTATTGGATTGCGCATCAGCCGTCGAGACGGACGGCGGTTCCCTCTATCTCGTTGGGGCGCAGTCCGCCGGTCTTCTCGAGATGGCGGCGCAGCAGGCGGACGTTGCGGCGATTGGCCTTGAACGCCGCATCGAAGATGTCGCCGGCGATCGGAACGGCACCGATCACGCCGTCGAAAGCCACGTTCATGGCCATCCGGGCGAGGAGCCATTTCGGCGCACCGAGGCGGCGCGCCTCGTAGACGATGTAGGAGGCGAGTAGCATGCCCGCGGCATCGCCGATGATCGGAACGAGGCCGACGACGGCATCCAATCCCACCCGTCGGTTGGTGCCGGGGATCAGGAACGCCGTGTCCATGACATGGGCGAACTGTTCGAGGCGAAGGAGCGTCGCCTCCCGGCTGTCGGGCTGGACTTGGAAGCGCGTCGCGCTCGACTCTTGCGCCCGCTCGTCTTGGGTCCGCTTGTCGAAATCGCGGGCGGGAAAGACGGCGTCGTTGAAGGCCATGGCGGGGCTCCGGGGGATGCGCGTCGTGGTCATGATGCAGGATGTGGCCCTGGCCACGGCCACCTGCAAGCGGCATGCTCGCGCGGCCCGGAGCCCTCATGCGCTCCTGCTCCGCATCAGTCCGGAGAGACGGTCGAGAGCGGCATCGAGGGTCGCATCCTGCTTGGCGAAACAGAGCCGCACGAGGTTGCACACCGCCCCTTGCGCATAGAAGGCGCTGATCGGGATCGCCGCCACCCCGTGCTCGCGCACCAGCATCTGGCAGAAGGCGACGTCGTCCGCGCAGCCGAGCCGGGGCCCCAGTTCGCCGATATCGATGGTGAGGAAGTAGGTCGCCTGCGATGGTAGGACCCGGAACCCGAGTTCGGTGAGGCCGGCGCTGAGCCGGTCGCGCGAGCGGGCGAACCGCGCCCGCATGTCGAGAAAGTAGGCCTCGTCCTTGGCCAGACCGTAGGCCACCGCCTCCTGGAGGTTCGGCGGGGTGGTGAAGGTGAGGAACTGGTGCGCCTTGGAGACCACCTTGAGCAAAGGCGAAGAGGCCATCACGAAGCCGACCTTCCATCCCGTGAGGCTGAAGATCTTGCCGGCCGACCCGATCTTCACGGTGCGGTCGCGCATGCCGTCCAAACCGATTAGCGGGCGGTGCGCCCTGCCGTCGAAGGTCACGTGCTCCCACACCTCGTCGCAGATCGCGGTGACGTCGAAACGCTCGCAGAACGTCGCCAGCAGCGCGAGGTCGTCGTCGCGGAACATGGTCGCCGTGGGATTCAGCGGGTTGTTGAGCACGACCACTTTGGTGCGCTCGGAGAAGGCCTGCGCGAGCGCGGCCGCGTCGAGGCGGAAATACGGGGGCCGCAGGGTGACGAAGCGCGGGATGCCGCCGGCCTGCCGGACGATCGGCAGGTAGGCGTCGTACATCGGCTCGAACAGCACCACCTCGTCGCCGGGCGAGACCAGGGCGAGGAGGCTCGCGGCCAGAGCCTCCGTAGCGCCGGATGTCACCATGACTTCCGTATCGGGATCGAGGGCGAGACCCTGGTGGCGACGATAATGCGCGGCGATGGCACGGCGCAGGGTCGGCAGGCCCATCATCGGCGGGTATTGGTTGTAACCGTGGCGCAGGGCCTCGGCCGCTTTCTCGCGCACATCCGCCGGGCCGGGATCGTCGGGAAAGCCCTGGCCGAGATTGATCGCCCCGAGTTCTCGCGCCAGCACCGACATCACGTCGAACACGGTATTGGGCAGGTCGGCGAAGACGGAGTTCATCCGGAAAACGCTCGTGTCTCTCTGGGTTTCGCTCATGCCTCGCTCTTGAGCGCAAGGCATGTCCGCTTCGGTAGCACGGGCGTTCGGGGCGGCGAAGCGAGGCCTCGAAAATGTGCGCGATGGCACGCCTCTCTGTCAGGTTCTGCGCGCGGCGCCTGACGATTGTTGACATTCATCAGGTGTAACGTAACTTCTGTCCATGGCCGGAGCGGTCGCCGCTCAACAGGAACACCGCCCCCTCGTTTCGGTTGGGCGACGTACCGCTCCGGTCCTTCCCAAGAAGCCGATTCTTCCCCAAGAAGCCGATCATTCCCGAGAAGAAGGCCGTCACTCTCCGCGGAGTGGCGGCCTTTCGCGTTTCGCTTGTGCTTCGACGATGTCACGGGGTACCGATCCCGGACGCCGCATCACGAGGACGACCCTTTGAGCACCCGCACCTGCTGTGCCCTCGCCATCGTCATCGCCCTGGCGGGTGCGGTCTTGCGTCTCGCGGTTCCGGTGACACCGCCGGACGCCTCCTATCGCGCGGTGGTGGACGCTTATCCGTCGAAGCCGCTGCCGTGACGGCGCCGGAGAGCCCGGCTTCGGGCGACTCCTCCGGCCCCTAGAAACAGCCGGGAAACCTCCGCGCCGTACTGGTGTCGCAATGGACGGCCAGGACTGGCGACGATGCTGATCGATCGACCGACAGGCCGGGCCTTCCGGCCTTCACCCGACGCCTTCGGGCCCGCCCGTGAGCGCCGCCCCGCGGCGTGGTGGCCGAGCCCCCTGTTGCGTCGGGACTCCCGTCGCCATTTCGTCCACATTATGCGCTGCCGCTCGGAAACGAGCGGTCGGATCGTCGAGGCATGAACGAACAATCGCCCGTCCGGACCGAAACGGCCCGGGAATTCAGACCGACTCCCAAGGCGCCGACGCGCCGGCGAAGCCGCGCGGGCACCTGGATCATCCTGATCCTCCTCCTCGCCGGAGCGGGAGCGGCCGGCTACAAGTTCTATCTCGCGCCCAGGTTCTTTCCCGCGCCCAAGACCGAGGGTACGACCGACGGCGCACCGGCGCGCGGCAAGGGTGCCCGCGGTCGCTCCGGAGACATGCCTCAGGCCGTCGGCATCGCCACGGTCTCGACAGGTGAGATCCCGGTGGTGCTGTCGGGGCTCGGCACGGTGACGCCGCTGGCTACCGTGACCATCCAGTCGCAGATCAGCGGTTATCTCATGGAGATCGGCTTTCGCGAGGGCCAGACCGTGAAGAAGGGCGACTTCCTCGCCCAGATCGATCCGCGCATCTACGAGGCCCAGCTCGCACAGTATCAGGGGCAGCTCGCCCGCGATCAGGCGCTGCTGCAGAATTCGAAGCTCGACCTCGCCCGCTTCCAGCGTCTCAGCCTTCAGGACTCGATCTCCAAGCAGAACGTCGACACGCAAGGTGCCCTCGTGAAGCAGAACGAGGGGACGGTCGCCATCGATCAGGCCCAGGTGGATCAGCAGAAGCTCAACATCGCCTACACGCGCATCGTCTCGCCGGTGGACGGCCGCGTCGGCCTGCGCCAGATCGACCAGGGCAATTACGTCACCGCTGCGTCCACCAACATCGTGGTGGTGACGCAGCTGCATCCGATCTCGGTGGTGTTCACCCTGCCCGAAGACGATGTCGCGCGGGTGATGCGGCGCCTGCGCTCGGGCGCGAAGCTTGGCGTGACCGCCTACGACCGGGGCGATGCCAACGTGCTCGCCACCGGCACCCTGGACACCGTGGACAACCAGATCGACACCACCACCGGCACGGTGAAGCTGCGCGCGCTGTTCGAGAACAAGGACGAGAGCCTTTTCCCGAACCAGTTCGTCAATGCCAAGCTCATCGTGGACACGGTGCGGGACACGCCCATCGTTCCCACCGCCGCAATCCTGCGTGGGACCCCCGGTGCCTACGTCTACCTGCTCGACGGCGACGACAAGGTCGTGGTCCGCCCGATCACGCCGGGCGAGGCTGATGGATCGCGCACCGCCGTCACCAAGGGGCTGGCGGTCGGCGATCGTGTCGTCGTCGATGGAACCGATCGTCTGCGCGACGGCGCCAAGGTCCGTGTCACCGAGGGCGGCAAGGGTCAGGCTCCGCCTCCCGGAGAAGCCGCGGCTGCCGGCCAGGCCGCACCCGCAACGGACGCCGCGGCCACGACATCGACACCCGCGGCCGGGACACCGCCCGAAAACCCGTCGCAGAAGCGCGAGCGCCGCAGAGAGCGGCCGGCGGCGCAATGAGCGCTGTGCTTTCTGTGACTGGTGCGGTGTTCGACGTATCGGTCGTCACATCGATCTTTTTCCTGGCCAAGGTCCGGCCGGATCGCACGGGCACCACGGCTCCCTCTCCTTCCAGGAGAGGGAGCGCGTGGCGCTTCACGCCGACGGCCGGGCAGGTCCGAGATCAAGTGGGGGGAGGGCTCGCCCCATGAACCCGTCCCGCATCTTCATCCTGCGGCCGGTCGCGACCACGCTGTTCATGCTGGCGATCCTGCTCGTCGGCATGGTCTCGTATCTCAACCTGCCGGTCTCGGCGCTGCCCTCCGTCGATTACCCGACGATCCAGGTCCAGACCTTCTATCCCGGCGCCAGCCCGGAGGTGATGACCTCGGCGGTGACGGCGCCGCTCGAGCGGCAGTTCGGCCAACTCGCCAACCTCAATCAGATGACGTCGCAGAGCTCGGCGGGCGCCTCGGTCATCACGCTGCAGTTCAGCCTCGATCTCGGTCTCGACATCGCCGAGCAGCAGGTCCAGGCGGCGATCAACGCGGCGGGCAACCTGCTGCCCTCCGATCTGCCGGCACCGCCCGTCTATGCCAAGGTCAACCCGGCCGACGCGCCGATCCTGACCCTGGCGCTGAGTTCCAAGACCATGCCGCTCACCGAGGTGCGCGACCTCGCCGAGACGCGGCTCGCCCAGAAGATCAGCCAGGTCTCCGGCGTCGGCCTCGTCAGCATGGGCGGCGGCCAACGCCCGGCCGTTCGCGTGCGTTTCAATTCCCGTGCGCTCGCCGCCTACGGCCTCAACATCGACGATCTTCGCACCACGATCACCAACCTCAACGTCAACACGCCGAAGGGCACGATCGACGGTCCGACCCAGTCCTATTCCATCAACGCCAACGACCAGATCCGTGACCCGAAGGCCTACGAGCAGGCGATCATCGCCTACAAGAACGGCTCGGCGGTGCGGCTCTCGGACGTCGCCGACGTGGTCAACGGGCCGGAGAACACCAAGCTCGGTGCCTGGATGGACGAGACGCCCGCCGTCATCCTCAACATCCAGCGCCAGCCCGGCGCCAACGTCATCGCCACCGTCGACAAGATCAAGGCGCTGCTGCCCCAGCTGCAGGGGACGCTGCCCGCCGCCATCACGGTGACGCCGCTCACCGACCGCACGACCACCATCCGCGCCTCGGTGCATGACGTGCAGGTCGAGCTGGCGCTCGCCATCGGCCTCGTGGTGCTGGTGATCTTCCTGTTCCTGCGCAGCCTGTCGGCGACGCTGATCCCGAGCCTCTCGGTGCCGCTCTCGCTGATCGGCGCGCTCTCGATCATGGATCTCTACGGGTTCTCCCTCGACAACCTGTCGCTGATGGCGCTCACCATCGCCACCGGCTTCGTCGTCGACGACGCCATCGTGGTCATCGAGAACATCGCGCGCCATGTGGAGGAGGGCGATTCACCGATGGAGGCGGCCCTGAAGGGCAGCCGCGAGATCGGCTTCACCATCATCTCGCTCACCGTCTCGCTCATCGCGGTGCTGATCCCGCTCCTGTTCATGGGCGACGTGGTCGGGCGCCTGTTCCACGAATTCGCGATCACGCTTGCGGCCACCATCGTGATCTCGGCGGTGGTCTCCCTCACCCTCGTGCCGATGCTGTGCGCGCGCCTGCTCAAGCATGCCCCGGAAGCGGCCCGCCGCGAGGGCTCCATCGCCCGCGCGGGCCGGCGCGCCATGGAGGGGGTGATCTCCGGCTACGGACGGATGCTGCGCGTCGTCCTCAACCACCAAGGGCTGACGCTGATCGTCACCCTCGGCACCATCGCGCTCACCGCCTATCTGTTCGTGGTGATCCCGAAGGGCTTCTTCCCGGTCCAGGATACCGGCGTGATCCAGGGCGTGACCCAGGCCGACCAGACCGTCTCCTACGCGGAGATGGCCGATCGCCAGCAGCAGCTCGCCCGCATCGTCCTGCAGGACCCGGATGTGGCGAGCCTGTCGTCGTTCATCGGCGTCGACGGGCAGAACGTGACGCTGAATTCCGGGCGCTTCCTCATCAACCTGAAGCCGCACGAGGGGCGGGCCACCGATGCCAGCGCCATCATCCGCCGCCTGAAGGAGGCCACGCGAGGGGTCGCCGGCATCCGCCTCTACATGCAGCCGGTGCAGGACCTCACCATCGATACGGCGGTGAGCGCGACGCAGTACCAGGTGATCCTCGAGAACCCGAACCTCACCGAGTTCGATACCTGGGTGCCTCGTTTCGTCCAGGCCCTGCAGCGCTCTCCGCTCCTCTCCGACGTGGCGAGCGACCTCCAGGGCAACGGGCTCGCGGCCTACGTCACCATCGACCGGCCAACCGCCGGCCGCTACGGTATCACACCCGCCACCGTGGACAACGCCCTCTACGACGCCTTCGGCCAGCGCATCGTCTCGACGATCTTCACCCAGTCGAACCAGTACCGGGTGATCCTCGAAGCCGATCCCGACCTGCACAAGACCCTCGACAGCCTCAACGGCATCTTCCTGCCGTCCTCCACCGTGGCGTCCGGACAAGTGCCGCTCTCGGCGGTGGCGCGGATCAGCGAGCGCCGGGCGCCGCTGCTGATCAGCCATCTCGGCCAGTTCCCGGCCACCACCGTCTCGTTCAACCTCGCAGAAGGCGCGGCCCTCGGCGAGGCGGTGAAGGCAATCGAGGAAGCCCGCAGGGAGATCGACCTGCCGCCGAGCTTCCGCGTGGTGCCGCAGGGCTCGGTCTTCGCCTTCGAATCGGCGCTCTCGAACCAGCTCTTCCTGGTGATCGCCGCTATCGTCACCGTCTACATCGTGCTCGGCGTGCTCTACGAGAGCTTCGTCCACCCGATCACGATCCTCTCGACCCTGCCCTCGGCCGGGATCGGCGCCCTGCTCGGCCTGATGCTCTACGGCATGCCGCTCGACATCATCGGCGTCATCGGCATCGTGCTCCTCATCGGCATCGTGAAGAAGAATGCGATCATGATGATCGACTTCGCGCTCCAGGCCGAGCGCGAGGACGGCATGGCCCCGCGCGAGGCGATCTACGAGGCCTGCCTCCTGCGCTTCCGCCCGATCCTGATGACGACGCTGGCCGCCCTGTTCGCGGCGGTGCCGCTCATCCTCGGCACCGGCGTCGGCTCTGAACTGCGCCAGCCGCTGGGCATCGTCATCGCCGGCGGCCTCATCGTCTCCCAGGTCCTGACCCTGTTCACCACCCCGGTGATCTACCTCGCCTTCGACCGGCTGGAGCGGCGGTTCACCCGGCGCGGCGGCGGGGCGAAGACGGTGGGGGTGACGCTGTGAGCCAGGATCTTGTCGCTGCCTTCCCCCCCCACTCTGTGGGGGAGGGTGGCCCCCGGAGGGGGTCGGGAGAGGGGAGCCCGGTTTCCGGATCGGACGCGAAGAGCGACGATGGGCGGACCCTTGTCAGACTCACTCCACATCTGCGCGCGTTCGCCTGCGAGCAACGTCGGCTCCGTACTCTCGCCGAGGATGCGTTCTGGCGGCACGTGCGTGGTAGCCGCTTACGTGGGCTCAGGTTCAGACGCCAGGTTCCCCTGCCTCCCTACATCGCCGAATTCCTCTGTGCTTCCGCTCGTGTGATCGTCGAACTCGACAAAGCCCCCCATGACGCGACCGCGCGCCGTGATCGCGATGCCTGGTTGCGTGAGCAGGGCTTCGAGGTTCTGCCCTTCCCGAATGATCGTGTACTGAGCGATCTCGCTTCGGTCCTCCGCACGGTCGGCGCGACCGTCGAGGCGCGGCTGGCTCGCGCCTCGTCTGGCCTCGTCGCTCTCCTCTCCCGACCCGGCCTGACCGCCGCGCTACCCTCCCCCGCAGAGGGGGGAGGGGGCAGGCGCACACGCCCGGCCCCCCGCCCATGAACGTCTCCGAGCCGTTCATCCGCCGTCCGGTCGCCACGACGCTGCTCACCATCGGGGTGCTGCTGGCGGGTATCTTCGCGTTCTTCAAGCTGCCGGTGGCGCCGCTGCCTCAGGTCGACTTTCCCGTCATCCTGGTTCAGGCGCAGATGGCCGGAGCCTCGCCGGAGACCATGGCGACGACGGTGGCGGCGCCGCTGGAACGGCGCCTCGGCATCATCGCCGATGTCGGAGAGATGACCTCCACCAGTTCCGTCGGCACGGTGCGGATCATCCTGCTCTTCGGCCTCAACCGCGACATCGACGGAGCCGCCCGCGACGTCCAGGCGGCCATCAACGCGGCGCGAGCCGACCTGCCGACGGCGCTGCGCTCCAACCCGACTTATCGCAAGTTTAACCCGGCCGACGCGCCGATCCTGATCCTCGGCCTGACCTCGAACACTCTGTCGCCGGGCCAGCTCTACGATTCCGCCGCCACGGTGGTGCAGCAGAAGATGTCCCAGCTGCCCGGAGTCGGGAACGTCGATATCGGCGGCTCGTCTCTCCCCGCGGTCCGGGTCGAGCTCGATCCCACCGCTCTCTACAATTACGGGATCGGGCTCGAAGGCGTGCGGGCGGCCCTCGCCTCGGCCAATGCCAACTCGCCGAAAGGGGCGATCGAGACCGATACCCGCCACTACCAGCTCTACGCCAACGACCAGGGTCGGGTGGCGGCGGATTACCGCGACATCATCGTGGCCTATCGCAACGGGGCGGGGGTGCGCCTCACCGATGTCGGCAAGGTGGAGGATTCGGTCGAGGACAAGCGCAACCTCGGCCTCGTCAACGGCAAGCCGGGCGTGATCCTGTTCATCTACAAGCAGCCCGGCTCCAACGTGGTCGATACGATCAAGGCGCTGAAGGCGGCGCTGCCGCAGGTCCAGGCGGCGCTGCCGGGCGATATCGACCTCACCGTGACCGGCGACCGCAGCGCCACCATCCGCGCCTCCCTCGCCGAGACCGAGGAAACGCTGGTCATCGCGGTCGTCCTCGTCATCGTGGTGGTGTTCGCCTTCCTGCGCTCCGGACGGGCGACCCTGATACCGGCGGTGGCCGTGCCGATCTCGATCATCGGCACCTTCTCGGCAATGTATCTCCTCGACTACAGTCTCGACATCCTGTCGCTGATGGCCCTCATCATCGCCACCGGCTTCGTGGTCGACGACGCCATCGTCGTCCTCGAGAACATCCAGCGCCATATCGAGCTCGGCAAGCCGAGGCTGGAAGCGGCGCTCATCGGGGCGAAGGAGGTCGGCTTCACCGTCATCTCCATGAGCCTGTCGCTGATCGCGGTGTTCCTGCCGATCCTGCTGATGGGCGGCCTGGTCGGGCGCCTCTTCGAGGAATTCGCCGTGACCCTGTCGCTGGCGATCCTGATCTCGCTCGTGCTCTCGCTCACCACCACCCCGATGATGTGCGCCCTCCTGCTCAAGCGCGAGAGCGGGCATGGACCTCCCGGCGAGACGCGTCCCAATCTCCTCATCCGGGCCCTGGAAGGCGCGTTCGACGGGACGCTGCGCGCCTACGAGCGCACTCTGCGCGTGGCCCTGAACCATCGTCGCCTCGTCCTCGCCACCCTGTTCGCGACGATCGGGCTCAACGTCTACCTTTATATCATCGTCCCCAAGGGGTTCTTCCCCGAGCAGGATACCGGGCAGATGATGGGCGGCATCCAGGCCGACCAGCGCATCTCGTTCCAGGCGATGAAGCAGAAGCTGGAACAGGCCACCGCCATCGTCCAGGCCGACCCGGCGGTGGACAGCGTGGTCGGCTTCACGGGAGGCCGTGCCACCAACTCGGCCAACGTCTTCGTCGGCCTGAAGCCGCGGGGCGAGCGGGCGTCGATCACCGAGGTGATGACCCGCCTGCGCCCGAAGCTCGCGCAGGTGGCGGGGGCCCGGCTATACCTGTTCCCGCGCCAGGACCTGCGCATGGGCGGGCGCCAGAGCTTCGCGCAATACCAGTACACCCTGCAGGGCGACACGGCCGACGAGCTCTATGCCGCCGCGCCCAGGCTCGTGGAGGCGCTGCAGAAGAACCCGGTCTTCGCCGACGTGACCTCCGACCAGCAGGAGGGCGGGCTGGAGAGCCGCCTCGTCATCGATCGGGCCACGGCCTACCGCTACGGCATCACGCCGGACAAGATCGACAACACCCTCTACGACGCCTTCGGCCAGCGACAGGTCTCGACGATCTACAATCCGCTCAACCAGTACCACGTCGTGATGGAGATCGCGCCGCGCTATCTGCAGAGCCCCGAGACCCTGAAGACCGTCTTCGTCTCGACCTCCGGCGGAAAGGCGCGCGGCTCGGCGGTCACCAACGCGGTGGCCGGGACGGTGGCCGGCGCGACGACGACGGGAACGGCGGCCACCATCGCCACGGATTCGGCCCGCAATGCCGCCTCCAACGCCATTGCCGGCGGCGCGGGGGCGTCGTCGAGCGCGCCCGTTTCGAGCGCCAAGGAGACGATGATCCCGCTCTCGGCTTTCGCGCGGATCGAGACCGGAAACGCGCCGGTGCAGGTCAGCCATCAGGGCCTGTTCGTGGCCACCACGATCTCGTTCAACCTGGCGCCGGGCAAGAGCCTGTCTGACGCCACGACCGCCATCGAGGAAGCCGAGGCGCAATTGCGCCTGCCGGCCACGATCCACGGCGAATTCGCGGGCGCCGCCAAGACTTTCCAGGCCTCGTCCTCGCGCCAGCCGCTGCTGATCCTGGCGGCTCTGCTGGCCGTCTACACCATCCTCGGAATCCTCTACGAGAGCTTCGTCCACCCGGTGACGATCCTCTCGACCCTGCCCTCGGCCGGCATCGGCGCGCTGCTGGCGCTCCTCGTCTCCGGCACGGAATTCACCATCATCGCGCTGATCGCGGTGTTCCTGCTCATCGGCATCGTCAAGAAGAACGCGATCATGATGATCGACGTGGCGCTGGACGCCGAGCGTACGCGTGGGGCCTCGCCGAAGGACGCGATCTTCGAGGCCTGCCTCTTGCGCTTCCGGCCGATCATGATGACAACGCTGGCGGCCCTGCTCGGCGCCGCGCCTCTCATCCTCGCTGGCGGCGAAGGATCGGAGCTGCGCCGCCCGCTCGGCATCGCCATCGCCGGCGGCCTGATCGTGAGCCAGCTCCTGACCCTCTACACAACGCCCGTCGTCTATCTCTATCTCGACCGCCTCCGCCGGCGCCGCCCGGCCTTGGGCGTAGTTCCGGGCGCGGCCGAATGAGCGTGGGCGGTTTGACGGACAGTCGCATGAGCGGGCTCGTCGCTTCCCTTTCGAGCGGGAGTGCGCCGCTCTCAGATGACGGCGCAGGTCCCTCTCCTTCCAGGAGAGGGAGCCCGTCGCGCTTGCTCGTTACCATCCTCGCCCTCGCAACAACCCTCTCCGGCTGCATGGTCGGACCCGACTATTCCCGCCCCTCCGTGGAAACTCCTCTTGCGTTCAAGCAGGGCGGAATGCGCGAGGACGGCGCGGCCTATGTCGCCACCCGGAAGGGCTGGCGGGCGGCCCAGCCCAATGACGGGGCCGAGCGCGGCGATTGGTGGCGCGTGTTCCGCGATCCCGCCCTCGACCGGCTGATCCGCCTCGTCGACGTGGACAACCAGACCCTGCGCGTCTCGGTGGCGTCCTACGATCAGGCGCGTGGCCTCGTCGCCCAGGCGCGCTCGGCACTCTACCCGACCGTGATCGGCGCGCCGACGATCACGCGCTCGCGGACGCTCGGGACCGAGCGGACGTCGGTGTCGCTCCAGGCCCAGGCCTCCTGGGAGCTCGACCTGTTCGGCCGTATCCGGCGCAACATCGAGAGCGAGGTCGCCAGCGCGCAGGCGAGTGCGGCGGATCTCGCCGCCGTCCGCCTCGCGATCCAGTCCGAGATCGCCGCGAACTACTTCAGCCTGCGCTACCAGGATTCGCTCCAGCGTCTGCTGAACGAGACGGTGGAGGCCTACAGGAAAAGCCTCGCCATCACCGAGAACCAGTACAATGCCGGCGTGGCGGCCCGGTCCGACGTGATCACGGCGCAGACGCAGGTCCAGTCGACGCAGGCCTCCGCCATCGCGGTCGGCTTGCAGCGGGCGACGTTCGAACACGCCATCGCGACGCTGATCGGACGCCCCCCGTCCGAGCTGTCGCTGCCGGCGGGAAGCCTGCCGAGGACGCCGCCCGCGGTCCCCGTCGGCATCCCCTCGGCTCTGCTTGAGCGGCGGCCCGACATCGCGCAGGCGGAGCGTAGCGTCCAAGCTCAGAGCGAGCAGATCGGCGTCGCGGTAGCGGCCTTCTATCCCACCCTGGTCCTCTCGGGCTCCGGCGGCGTCTCAGGGCTGACCAGCAACGGCGTGTTCTCGGCGGCGAACCAGGTCTGGTCGGTGGCCGCCGCGGGCAGCGAGACCCTGTTCGACGGTGGCGCCCGCACGGCCGCGGTGCAGATCGTCAGGGCCGCCTACGACGCCACGGTGGCGACCTATCGCCAGACCGTGCTGACGGCCTTCGCCGAGGTGGAGAACGGCCTCGCCGGCGTGCGCATCCTCGCCCGCCAGCAGGTGGCGCAGGAGGAGGCGGTGGCCTCGGCCCGCCGCGCCGTGGAGATCACCCTCAACGAATATCGCGCCGGCACGCAGAACTTCACCACGGTCATCACCGCCCAGGCGCTGGAACTGAACAACGAGGTGACCTCGCTGCAGGTACGGCTCAACCGCTTCACCACGGCTGTGTCCCTCATCCGCGCCTTGGGCGGCGGCTGGGACGCACGCAGCCTGCCGACTCCCGACGAATTGAAGGGCGACCGCCTGCCGATCGATCGAGGTCAGGCCGTCCGCACGGACGAGTGATCGCTGCTTTGCACCATGCTTCGGAACGGCGCGGCGCATCGGCGGTTTGACCGGCGTCGCCGTCGACGTCCGGAGCGTCCCGTCCCATGATCCATACCGATGCCGCAGCGAGCGGCGGCAAGCAGCCCCGCGCCAACGACGAGATCAGGAAGGCTCCGGCCTGCACCCTCGTCATCTTCGGAGCCGCCGGCGACCTGACGAAGCGCCTGCTGATGCCGGCTCTCTACAATCTCGCCTCGGACGGCTTGCTTCCGGATGGGCTGAAGATCCTCGGCATCGACCACAATGATCGCACGACCGAGCAATGGCGCGACGACCTCTCGCAGACCATGCAATCCTTCACGCAGGATCGGACCTCCGAATTCCATCCGGATTCCATCGATCCCGACCATTGGGGCTTCATCCGGGAGCGGCTGAACTTCACCAAGGGCGATTTCGAGGCTGCCGACACCTATCAGCGACTCGGACACGCGATCAGCGGCAGCGTGATCTTCTATCTCGCCGTGTCCGCCCGCTTCTTCGGCCCGGTCGTCGACCATCTCGGTACCGCCGGCCTGTTGAAGGAAGATGAGGGTGCCTTCCGCCGCGTGGTGATCGAGAAGCCGTTCGGCACCGACCTCGCCTCGGCCCAGGCCCTCAACGCTCGTATCCTGAAACAGGCGGACGAGAGCCAAGTGTTCCGCATCGACCACTTCCTCGGCAAGGAGACGGTGCAGAGCATCATGGCTCTCCGCTTCGCCAATGGCATGCTGGAGCCGATCTGGAACGCCCACCACATCGATCACGTCCAGATCACCGCCGCCGAGACGATCGGCGTGGAAGAACGTGGTGCCTTCTACGAGCCGACGGGTGCCTTGCGCGACATGGTGCCGAACCATCTGTTCCAACTCCTCTCGATGGTGGCGATGGAGCCGCCTGGCAGCTTCGACGCCGAGGATATCCGCAACGAGAAGGCACGAGTGGAGGAGGCCGTTCGGCCGGTGGCACCGGACCATGCGGTACGCGGTCAGTACGCGGCCGGCGAGGAGCAGGGCAGGTCCGTGCTGGGATATCGCGAGGAGGACAACGTCTCGCAGCTATCCTGTACAGAGACCTACGTCGCTCTCAAGCTCTCGGTCGAGAATCCGCGCTGGTCCGGCGTGCCGTTCTACCTGCGTACCGGAAAGCGCATGGCGGGGCGGCTCACCGAGATCGCCGTCCATTTCAAGCCGCCGAGCCACGGCCTGTTCGCCGGAACCGATCTGGCGCCCAACATAATGCGTCTGCATATCGATCCGGAACAGGGGCTGAGCACCCAGTGGAACGCCAAGCGGCCGGGACCGGAAATGCATCTCGGTGCGGTCACGTCGTCCTTCCGCTTCGGAGATTTCTTCGCCGAGACGCCGAGCGTCGGCTACGAGACCTTGTTCTACGATTGCATGGTCGGCGACCCGACGCTGTTCCAGCGGGCCGACGCCATCGAGGCCGGTTGGGCTGCCGTCGATCCGCTGATCCAGGCTTGGGCCGATGCCCCGGTGGAGGCCTATGCGGCGGGCAGTGACGGCCCGGCCGGAGCCGATGCGCTGCTCGCCCGCGATGGGCGTGCCTGGCTTCCCCTGAAGGAAGGCTGAGACCGAACTCGGCTTTTCTCGCGGCCGGCGCAGGTGATGTCCGTCGGTCGCGGCGCTCTGGTGTTTCCGCCATCACGCCGGCGCGGCGTTGACCCGTCTGGCCTTGCGGCCGGGCGAGAGGCTGCGCAGGGCATCGTGATGGAGAAGGAGGACGCCGGTGGCGCCCGACAACTTGCGGGCGGCGGGAGTGAATCCCGCATTGGAGACGACGGCGGCCATGTCCGCCTGCCAGTAGCGCGCCGCCGCCGCCGCCTCCTGTACGGCGGCATTGCCGACCGGCTTCGTATAGCGCTTGCACTGCAGGACCAGACGGATGCCCGCTCGTTCGGCGACGACGTCGGCCCCCTGATCGCCGCTGGCCTTGGTCGGACGCGCCGACCAGCCCGCTTCGCGCAGGGCCTCGGCACAGAACCGTTCGTAGGCGATGCCGTCATCCGGAACCTCGGCATCGTCCGGTAGATCCACCGATAGGGCGACGTCGTCGATGATGTCGAGAACGACGGCCCAACGGGTATCGGCGAGATCGGCAAAGCCCCTGGCATCGAGATGAGGCAGTATCGTCCGCTCGGCGAAGTAATCCCGCTCGCGCAACCAGCCGTCATCGATCCAGTTGCCGTAGGCGTCCTCGAAACATTCCTGGTGGCGACGCAACGCAAGCGTCTCGGCATGGACCCTTGCGAGACGGCGCGCGGCTCTCCTGAAGCGGCGAGGCCGGTCGAGCCTATGCAGGACGATATAGAGGAGTACGAGACCGGTCGCCGCCAAGGCGGGCAGGCCGAACCCGAAGGCGAGGGCACCGCCGATGATGGTCGTCCAGAACAGACGCGCGACGAGGCTCGAACGACCGGACATGCGGAACCTCCTCACCGGCGGGAGGTTCGCTGCGGATGTCGCGACGGCCTCCTCCATCGTTCCACGATGCATGGAGGGTCTTGCGGCAGGCCTAACGTCTAAGCCGTGCTCGGAAGGCCTCATCGGGATCGCCGATTGGGATTACAATAAAATTCATATAATAATGCTTGATCTTGGAGATAATCTTCGCGAAAATACGAATAAAATTATGAATTCATAATATAAAGTGCCATAAAGGCGTATAAGAGATATGATAATTTTGCGCCAAATAAAATGACATCAAATAAATTTCAGATAAGAATTTGACTTGAAAAGGAAAGCGACGCGAAAGCAGCCAGGTTAAGACCGGTCGATCGTGCCAAATCCGTGGTAAGCTAAGCTCGCTACCACAAGAACTATCCTGTGGATCATTTCTCGGCCCGTATGGGTGACGCCTCTCAGGCGTTCCGTAGGCCATTCAAACAGGCGGTATCGACCTGACCGTCCCGCGCAGAGTCTTCGATCATGTCGAGGCAGGCCGTTCCGGCCTGCCAAGCCGTTGCCTCTACGATTGGGTGGCCGCAGCAGCCGCACGAGGTCTGCGACCACGCGGTGCAGGGGTCGCAGGCGCTTCGACAACGGCAGCCTTGGCGCGGGTCTTCCTGCGCTGCTGCCCCAAGCCCATGTTCTTCGCCAGTTCCGACCGAGCCGCTGCGTAGTTGGGCGCAACCATCGGATAGTCGCTTGGGAGGTTCCACTTGGTCCGGTATTCTTCGGGTGTCATCGAATACCGCGTCCGCAAGTGACGCTTTAGCGATTTGAACTTCTTTCCATCCTCCAGACAGATAACGAAGTCCGGTGTAATCGAGCGCTTGACTGAGACGGCTGGCGTCGGAGGCTCGATCTTCTCTTGAGTCCGGGATGTCGCAAGAGTTCCCAGGGTCGCGTGAACCGACGCGATGAGCGCCGGAATATCGGAAACCGGCACGGAATTGTTGCTCACGAACGCGGAAACGATGTCCGCCGTAAGCTCAATGTAACTTGCCACGAAGTCGTCTTCGATTTCCACGCTCATCCCCCAAAAATAGACAGCCTAGACGAGCAGACCGGAACGCCTCTTGAAATGGGCGACAAGGTCTTGCGTCAGGCGGAACGCACTAAAGCGTACGTAAGATAGCCGACATTAAAGCGCAAGAGGCGTTAGAAAGACAAGGTCGGTAGAATTCCATTGCTCGGAAGCTTTACGTCCGAGATGGCAGCTTCCACATACGAATGATCGCCTGATAGCGCAGACATTATACAGAATCTGTCGTCTAGCCCGGTATTGAAAAAAATTGCTGATGATCGGGGATTAGGCAGCTCATTTACTGAACCGAGACTTTTTCGTCGATGCTCGAACCTTTTTGGTTCAATCCTGCAACTCAGAGTGATCTATTCCACGATCGAATATGATCCGATAAAATTGCGCGCCAGCAAGCCGGGGCGGCCGCACCGTCCGCCGGAATGATGTCGGAGCACATCGAGCTTTTCGCGAAGTTCCGGTCTCGGATGGGTTCCCCCGATGTTTCGAAAGGCGCGTGCCGACAACCGCTACGTATTCTTCCTGTGCCGGGCCGCCCTCATTCGGCGGACCATCCTACGGTTCGCTAGGCCGGTTCCGCGGTCCGTAGCTTTCGAATCGCTTCACGGTTCGGGCGATCTCGGCATCGGAGAGAATGACGGGCTGCCCGATCTGGAGAGCCACCGCATACTGGCGGCACAGGGCCTCCATCTCCACCGCCAGCCAGAGGGCCTTGGCGAGGGTCCTGCCCGTGGCGATCATCCCATGATTGGCCAGCAGGCAGCCGAGACGGTCTTCGAGGGCGGCGACCGCTGCGACCGAGAGTTCTTCCGTGCCATAGGGTGAGTAAGGCGCGCAGCGGATCGTCGGACCGCCGGCGGCGGCGATCATGTAGTGGACGGCGGGGATTTCGCGCGCGCACATGGCGAAGGCGGTGCAATAGGTCGGATGGGCGTGGACGACGGCACTCAGTTCGGGCCTCCGTCTCAGGATGTCGCGATGGAAGCGCCATTCCGAGGAAGGAGCGAGAACATGGTCGTGGGTTCCTTCCATCGTCATCCTAACGATGTCTTCGGGCCGCAACTCGTCGGCCGGGATGCCGGACGGCGTCATGAGGAAGCCGTCACGAAAGCGTACGGATACGTTGCCGGCGGTGCCCTGGCTCAGTCCCAGCGTGATCAGCGATCGCATCGCCTCGACGATCGCGCAGGAAATCTCGTAAGCTGTGGCCTCTGACATGCGCTTCCCCCGGTCGAGAATGACCTGCGCCCTATACCTTGCCACTTGGCGCGGTGTCGCATTCCTTCGCGCCGGCCCGAACGAAGGTCACGCCTATCCATGAGCACCTATCGCTTCGAGGCGTTGCTGGCGCCACGGGCGATCGCTGTCGTCGGCCTTGGCCGCGACAACGCTGCCCTCGGCCGAGCCGTGATCGGCAACCTGACGAAGGCCGGGTTCGCCGGGCCCGTCCATCTCGTCGGGGAAACGGAGCTTCCGACCCTCGACGACCTGATCGAGGCGCCGGATCTCGTCGTGGTCGTGGCGGAGGCCCCGGCCGTGGAAGGCTGGGTGGAGAAGGCGGGTTCGCGAGGCGCGGCCGTGGCCGTCATCCTCACGCCCGACATGCCGGACGACCTGTGCGAGGCGGTGCGCAACCGTGCCAGGCAATGGGGCATGCGCCTCCTCGGTCCCAACAGCATGGGATTGATGGTGCCGCGCGCGCAACTCGATGCGAGTCTGTTCGCAGGAGTGCCGAAAGCCGGCGATCTCGCTCTCGTCTCGCAATCGGGCACGGTGGCGGCCGGCATCGTCGCCTGGGCCGCGCATCGCGATGTCGGCTTTTCCGCCATCCTGTCGCTGGGCACCGCCTGCGACATCGACATCGCCGATTGCCTCGACCATTTCGCCGCCGACATCCATACCAGGGCGATCCTGCTCTCGTTGAGCGTGATCCCCAACGCCCGGAAGTTCATGTCGGCGGCTCGTGCCGCGGCCCGCGCCAAGCCCGTCCTCGTCCTGCGCACCGGGCGCCACATTGCCCCCTTGCGCCACACCGTCACCCATACCGGTGCCCTCGCCAGGCCGGATGCGGTCTACGAAGCGGCGTTCCGCCGGGCGGGCTTGCTGAGCGTCGACGGGCTCGATGCCATGTTCTCGGCGGTGGAGACCCTCGGCCGGCAGCGTCCCTTTCCCGGTCAGCGCCTGGCCATCCTCGGCAACGGCGAAGGAATCGGCGCCCTCGCCGCCGACAGGCTCGCGGACCGGGGCGGCACGCTCGCTGCGGCCGGAGCGGTCGGTAACCCCGCCGATCTCGGCGTCGAGGCGGATGCGAAGGCCTATGCCGACGCTCTCGCTCCTCTGCTCGCCGATTCCAGCAGCGACGCCATCCTGGCGATCCACGTTCCCACCGCACGCTCCGACAGCGCCGGCGTCGCGGCGGCCATCGCCGATACGGTGACCGCGGCCAGACGCAAGGGGGGCCGGCGCAAGCCCGTCTTCGCGGTGACGATCGGCGATGATGGGGAAGCCGGAGCGATGCTCGCCGCTGCCGGCATCCCGCGCTTCGCCACCGATGCGGACGCCGTCGAAGGCTTCATGCACCTCGTCCGCTACCGCGAGGCGCAGGACGACCTGATGCGCACGCCGGATTCGCTGCCCCGGGAATTCTCGCCGGACGTGGAGGCCGCCCGCGCGATCGTGGCGACGGCCCTCGAAGCGGGAGAGACCTGGCTCGATCCCCTCGCCGTGGCGGGCCTGCTGGCCGCCTACCGCATCGACAGCGTGCCGCTCACGCTGGCCCCCGACAGCGACGCGGCCGCCGCCGCCGCGTGGCCCATCCTCGCCAAGGGCGGCGCCGTGGCTCTGAAGGTGGTCTCACCGGACATCGTTCACAAATCGGATGTCGGCGGTGTGCGCCTCGATCTCACCAGCGAGGCGGATGTGCGCGCGGCCGCCACCGACATTCTCACCCGCGCCCGGCGCCAGCGACCGGATGCGCGGATCATGGGGTTCGCGGTCCAGCCCATGGTGCGCAAGGGCAAGCGCCGCGAACTCATCGCCGGCCTCGCCGAGGATCCCGTCTTCGGCCCCGTCGTTGTGTTCGGCCGGGGCGGCGTCGCCGTGGAGGTCATCGACGACCGGGCGCTCAGCCTGCCTCCCCTCGACCTGCGGCTTGCCAGCGAGCTCATCGACCGAACCCGGGTGGCACGACGTCTCGCCGCCTATCGCGACGTGCCGGCGGTGGACCGGCGGTCGCTCGGCCTCGTGCTGGTGAAGCTCGCCCAGCTCTCGGCCGACCTGCCGGAAGTGCGCGAACTCGACATCAACCCGCTCCTCGCGGACGCGAACGGCGTGCTGGCCCTCGATGCCCGCGTGATGATCGAGCCCGCCCCGGAGCGGCGGGGCGGCACCCGCAACGCGCGCTTCGCCATCCGCCCCTATCCCGTGGAATGGGAGCGCAACCTCGTCCTGAAGCGGGAGAAGATCACCGTTCGTCCGGTGAGGCCGGAGGACGAGGGGCTGTTCAAGAGCTTCTTCGAACAGGTCAGCGCCGAGGATCTGCGCCTGCGCTTCTTCATGCCGGTGCGCGACTTCAACCACGCGTTCCTGGCGAGGCTGACGCAGCTCGACTATGCGCGCGCCATCGCCTTCGTCGCCATCGAGGCGGAGACGGGGGTGATGCTCGGTGCCGTTCGTCTGCACGCCGATGCCAACCACGAGAGCGGCGAATACGCCATCCTCATCCGCAGCGACCGCAAGGGCACCGGTCTCGGCTTCGCGCTGATGCAACTGATGATCGATTGGGCGAGGGCGGAGGGTCTCCAGCGCATCGAGGGCACGGTTCTGCGCGAGAACCGCCCTATGCTGGCCGTGTGCCGCAGCCTCGGATTCGTGATCCATCCGGACACAGACGACGGGACGGTGATGAAGGTGCGCCTGGACCTTGCGGCGATATGAGCGGTTGGGGTCGACGGCGTTGCTCTCATGGACCGAATGTCCGTGCGAGCAACGCTGTTCGTCACCTCCGCGAGGCCGAGTTCAATCGTCCCTGGCCGGGTGATGGCAGCGGATCAGAGGCCGCTTTGGCTCAGGCCCGGCTGTTCTGGAGCGAGCGGACGGAGAGCAGACCGACGAACCAGATCGCCGTCAGGAGAAGCCCTCCCAGCACCATAGACAGGAAGACGCGCGGCCCCCCGGCGCTCTCGGGCAGAGCCGGTCGAACGTAAGGGGTGAGATAGAGATGCTGCGCTGCTGCGCTCGCGCGTGCGCGGTCGAGGGATTGCAGCGATGTCAGGAGGATCGCCTGCGCGTATTGCCGGTCCATGTCGAGCGCCTCGTATCGGGCCACGACGCCAGCGAGGACGTTGCGTCCGGAACGGCTGCCCGAGACCTCGCGCTCGACGGAGGCCAATTGCTCGCGGGCGGCCTGGACGCGGGATTTGAGTGCCAGGACGGACGGTGCCGTCTCGCTCAGGTTCTGCCTGCGGATCGTGTCGTAATCGGCTTCCAATTGGGACACTGATCCGCGCAACGTGCCGATGAGCTGTGTGTTGCCCGAGACGACGCTGGGCATCGGGTCGATCACGCCCTCCTTCTCACGGAATTCCGCCATGGCGGCGCGGGTCTTGTCGAGGTTCGCCTTGGCACGGACCACCTCCTGCTCGGCGAACTTGACGGCATCCTCCTCGGCACGCTTGGCGATCTTGTTGACGAGGGTCTCGGACAGCGTGACGAGCTGGTTGGCGATGTTCAGCGCATCATCGGGGCGGAATGCCTTGATCTCGACCGACGCCAGCCCGGTGAGCGGGTCGAAATTGGTCCAGATCATCTTGTTCCAGTACTTCAGCAGGTGCTCCGCGGACCGGCTCTTGTCGAACCGGTTCGGCCAGTCAATCTCGGGCCGACCGTAGATCTCCCGGATATTGACGGTCTGGGACAGCTCGTCGATCACCTGCCGGCTCTTCAGGTAATCGACCACCACGAAGTTCTGCGCCGTGCCGCCGGTGACGGCCCCACCATGGCCGCCCATGGCGCTTGCGACGGCGGCGGCGGTGGTTCCGCCACTGGTTCCGCCGCCGAGAGGCCCGCTCGATGGTGTCACTTCGGTCACGGAGAAACGGAACTCCGCGAAGTATTGCGGCGTCGCCAAGAAGAGGAAATACATGCCGAGCAGGCACAACGGCAGAATCACCACCAGTGCGAAGCTGATCAGCGTGATGCCCCAGCCGGTCTCGGGGGGCGGCAGGGGCACGAGAGAAAAGGTATCGTCTTCCCCGGTATCGAGCGCGAGATCGCGCCTTTGATCATCGTCGCGCCGCGGCACCAGTTCGCGGTCGTCGTTCACTGCCAGTTCGTTGGTCCGCGAACGCTCTTCCCGGGCCAGGGTCTCGTCGGCAACGGCTTTGTTGGTAACGGCTTCTTTGGGCTGAAGCGCATTGACCTTCGCGGTCGGCAGGCGCGTGATATTGTTGGGCGCTGAGCTCATGCGTCGCGGGGCCTATCACCGAAATTCCATCACTGCCGACCATTAGGGAATTTCCCGGCCCTTTTGTGGCGGCGCAGCAGGGATGTCGGAGGTGTGACTTTTCGGGGCGCTCCTCGACGACCTGCAGGTTCCCGGAGCAGCGCGCTACCCCTCGCCGGTGAACTCGATCTCTGCCACCCGATCGTCCGGATAGCGTATTCGTGGACATCGACAGTTCGTCATGGCCGGAATGACGGCGCGATGATCGCGACTCCGTTACTTCCTCCGAACCCTGGGCAGGCCGCCTTGTACGGTCCTACGGATAGCCGTAGCGCGATTTGGCAGCGGCGAGCAGGCCGATCGCTTCGCGGTCGCGGCCGGCGCGGCAGGCCTCGGCCGCTCGCGCGAGATCGGAGGAAAATCGTGCCCCTACCGGCTGGTTGAGATTGCCGGTCGCCACGTCACTGTCGACCACGGCCTGGGTACGGGCGATGCTGGGGCCGCAGCCGGAACCGTCCGGCAAGGGTGCAAGAACCGGAGCGGCGACAGGCGCCACTGCCGCGACCTTCGGAGAAGGGCCCGACAAGGTGCAGGCGCCGAGCGTGAGGGCAAGGCAGACGACCAGCGACAGGCTGGCGCGTTGCGGTGAAACGACGGTCCTGATCACGGCATGTTCCTTCACGTTCCGGCACGCCATGCCGGCGCAGCTTGGCCGCTGCGCCGGATTTCTGCCTTCACGCAAGGCAAGGGTCAATCTCGGCATCCAGCGCCGAGTGACGGCCTTCGCCTGCCGATCGGCGTCTACTTCGCCTTTTCGGCGATCGCCGCGAGGCCGGATTCGTAGATCCCAGTGATGGCATCCGTCGCCACCGTGTCCGGCGCGCCCTTGGCCTTGAAGGTGCCCTTCCACGTTACCGTCGATCCGGACCCTTTCGGGCTCACGGCGATGGTGGAGGAATAGTCGGAGACCGGCAGCGGGCTCTCGACGATGGCGTAGGTATAGCTCATCGCCTTGTCGTCGCGCACCGTCTGCGACTCCACGATGGAGCCGCCACCTTTGAGGCTCAGGGTGCGGAGCATCGTGCCGCCCTTGGTGGAGGGCTCGCATTTCGCGATGGCCGGGTGCCAGTTTCCGATGCCGCAGAAATCGCCGATCGTCGACCAGACCTTCGCCGGCGGAGCAGCGATATCGATGGTCTTGGTGAGATCGATGGCAAAGCCGGGAGCGGTGCCGGCAAGCAGAATCAGGCCGGGCATTACGAAGCGACGCGTGAAAGTGCGCGACATGGAGAGGTGTTTCCTTCCGATATTGTTATGTCGATGCGGTACGAGACCCGCGCCGTGCCCTTGAACGGACGAATGTCAAGCTAGTCGCGAACCGGCACGCGACAATGGCCGGAACCCTGTCCACGGAGATTTGATGGAAGAAGGGCGCCGTGCCGGGCGATCCTTGTCAAGCCGTGCGTCGAGGGGTACGAAGCCGCTCGGGCGCGCCGTTCGCGCGCCCGTCACGCCATTCGGGAGAGACGAGCCTTGGCCAGCGCCGGCTCCACGCAGGGAACCGCCGACGCCGCCTTCACGGCAGCGTGCGGTCATGCGCGTCCCTTGGCGCTCCTCGCCGGCCTTCTGCTCCTTATCCGCCCCTGAGGGCCGTCCGGGCGCCTGCGCCTGGGCTCTCAGGGGATCGTTTCGCGACTGGGGCTCTCCACGGCCTCGTCGAGCCGATCGATGGATCGAGGTGCGCGTCCGCTCAGCGACCGCGCCTCCGACAGGACGACACGCCATGACCGACATCACCGCCCAGCCCAATGCCTCCCCGAAGGACAGGGTCCTCATCTTCGACACCACCCTGCGCGACGGCGAGCAGTGCCCCGGCGCGACCATGACCCTCGACGAGAAACTGGCGGTCGCCGAACTGCTCGACACGATGGGCGTCGACATCATCGAGGCGGGCTTCCCTATCGCCTCGATCGGCGATTTCGAGGCCGTAGCCGAGATCGCCCGCCGCTCGAAGCGCGCGACCATCGCGGGGCTGGCCCGCGCCATCCCCGCCGACATCGCGCGGGCGGGCGAAGCGGTGCGCCTGGCCCGGCGCGGACGCATCCATACCTTCGTCTCGACCTCGCCGATCCATCTCGCCCACCAGATGCGGAAGACGCAGGACGAGGTGATCGAGATCATCCTGAAGACCGTGGCCCAGGCCCGCGACCTCGTGGAGGACGTGGAATGGTCGGCCATGGACGCCACCCGCACGCCGATCGACTACCTGTGCCGCTGCGTCGAGGCTGCGATCCGGGCCGGCGCCACCACGATCAACCTGCCCGATACGGTGGGCTACGCCACGCCCGACGAATACCGCAGCATGTTCCGTCAGGTCCGAGAGCGGGTGCCGAATGCCGACAAGGCGATCTTCTCGGTGCATTGCCACAATGATCTGGGCCTCGCCATCGCCAACTCGCTGGCCGGTGTCGAAGGTGGCGCCCGGCAGGTCGAGTGCACCGTGAACGGCATTGGCGAGCGCGCTGGCAACGCGGCTCTGGAAGAGATCGTTATGGCGATCCGCACCCGCGGCGACGTGATGCCCTACGAAACCGGCATCGAGACGACGATGCTCACCCGCGCCTCGAAGCTCGTCTCCCACGCGACGAACTTTCCCGTGCAGTACAACAAGGCCATCGTCGGCCGGAACGCTTTCGCGCACGAGAGCGGCATCCACCAGGACGGGATGCTCAAGCACACGGAGACCTACGAGATCATGACCCCGGCCTCCGTCGGCGTCGCCAAGACCTCTCTGGTCATGGGAAAGCATTCGGGCCGGGCCGCCTTCCGCTCGAAGCTGGAGGAACTCGGCCTGCACTTGGCCGACAATCAGATGCAGGACGCGTTCGAGCGGTTCAAGGCGCTCGCCGACCGCAAGAAGCACGTCTATGACGAGGACATCGAGGCTTTGGTGGACGAGAACCTCGCCACGGCCCACGACCGCATCCGCCTCGTCTCGCTCTCGGTCATCGCCGGCACCCGCGGGCCCCAGCGGGCGACGATGAAGCTCGCCATCGACGACCGCATCGTCACCGAGGAGGCCGACGGCAACGGCCCGGTGGACGCGGTGTTCAACGCGATCCAGGCGTTGGTCCCGCACGAGGCGCAACTGGAACTCTACAAGGTCGATGCCGTGACCGAGGGCACGGACGCCCAGGCCGAGGTCTCCGTCCGTCTCAAGGCCGGCGAGCGCAGCGTGACGGCACGAGGCGCCGATCCCGACACCTTGGTGGCCTCGGCCCGCGCTTATCTCTCGGCCCTGAACAAGCTCTCGGCCACGGCGGTGCGTCTGCACGCCCAGCACGCCACGGCGGTTTAGCCGGGAAAATGAGGCCCCGGGGGTGGACACCCTCCGGGGGCTTTGCTATCAGCCCCCTCGTCGCAGCGGACTTGGTGGGCCGCAGCGACCGCCGTAAGGCGATGGGTGCATAGCTCAGTTGGTAGAGCAGCTGACTCTTAATCAGCGGGTCCAAGGTTCGAACCCTTGTGCACCCACCAAATTCCTCTGATAGCCAAAGCTCTGGACGAATGTCCGGAGCTTTTGTGTTTTCAGGGCCTTATCGGCATTTCGACGCTCCCTGATCCGGCGCGGGATCGGTTGGTCCTGTGATCGCTCCCAGATCATCGTAGGTCCGCGATTTTCGTTCGGCGGCATGCGTTGGCAAAGCTCTTCTTCATGGCATCGTATCGCTCATCGTCCTAGTTGCCGATCGGGGCGGGCGACGAGGTCCGCCCAGGAGCGAGGGATCGGCGAAACGCAGGCCGTGTGAGGCGAGAAACGTCTCACTCCCGATCTCATCCCGAATTTGGGACCATGCCGGCCGCCAGCGCCGTCCGCCTGGGACATTTCGGTTTGATCGGATGCTGGGAGCGGGTCGGAAGGCCGCACCGCGGGACCACCATAGTCTCTGATCAATAGACGACGGGGAGATCTCACTGATCGCCGCGAACGACGGCGGAGACGTAGACTTCGTCCTGTCTCACCGAAGCATCGGCCGCACGTCGTTACCCTGTGAACGATCGCCCCGAAACGTGCGGAAGCTCTTCGAAACGTAAGACGGGCTCCTCGCTGAGCCATCACGTTCACGGCAATGATCCAGATATACCAGACATTCGGTCTGCGACGCTGGAACCGCTTTCGCCCGCACTTGTTACGAGCTGGACCTTGCGGGGAATTAGCGGAGCGTGGGAGCCACAGTGACACTCGGCGTCGACAGGCATGAACTCCGGCAGATCATCGCCGGGCTCAGCGAAGGGGTCATCCTGGTCGAGCCCGATCAGACGATCGCCTATGCCAACGAGGCCGCCCTCGCCATGCATGGCGCGGAGAGCATTGAAGAACTCGGCGAGACCATCGACGCCTATCGGGAGCGCTTCTCCCTGCGGTACCGCAACAACCGCAGCCCGAACCAATATCCGATCGAGCGTGTCGTCTCCGGTGAGGTCTTCCAAGACGTCGTCGTCGAGGTGACGCGCACCGACAGGCCCGACGTCGATTTCGTCCATTCCCTGCGCAGTCTCGTCGCCACCGACCGGGAGGGAAAGCCGAGCTGTCTCGCGCTCATCCTCAAGGACGTGTCCGACCAGTTCGAGGCCGAAGAGCGTTTCGAGGCCACGTTCAACGCCAATCCCGCCCCGGCGGTGATCTGCCGCCTCTCTGACCTGCGCCACGTGAAGGTGAATCTCGGGTTCCTGGAGATGACCGGCTATACCCGGGACGCCATCATCGGTCGCAGCGTCTATGAGATCGATGTCCTCGCCAATGCCAGAAACAGGGAGCTCGCGGTCTCTCGCCTCAACAGCGGAGGCACCATCCCGCAGATGGAGGCCTGCCTCGACCTTCCTGGAGGCGGAACCCGCCACGTGATCGTCGCTGGCCAGCCGATGGAGCTCGGTGACGAGCCCTGCATGCTCTTCACCTTCGCGGATCTCGAATTGCGCCGGAAGGCCGAGACCGCCCTGCGCCAGAGCGAGGAGCGTTTCGCCAAGGCTTTCCGCCTGACCCCCGTGCCGACCATGCTCGCGCGCGCCGACACCTTCACCATCACCGGGGTGAACGAGGCGTTCTCGAGGATCTTCGGCTATGCAGCCGACAAGGTCACCGGCCGTTCGCCCGCCGATCTCGATCTCTGGGTACACGATGCCGCCCGGACGAAGTTCGAGAGTGCTGTGGCGCGTACCGGCTACGTCCTCGGCCTCGAGATCTGCCTGCGTCACGAGGACGGAACGAATCTCGATTGCCTCGTTTCCGCCGAGCGGGTGGAGATCGGCGACGAGATCTACGCACTTCTGGTCCTGCAAGACATCACCGAGCGTAAGCGCAGCGAACGTGACCTGTTCGGGGCCATCGAGACAGTGATGGCCGATACGTCCTGGTTCAGTCGCGGGCTGATCGAGAAGCTCGCCAATCTCCGCCAACCCGGCGGGGACCATCAGGACTCGATTTCCCCCAACATGACCGTACGGGAACGCCAGATTCTCGATCTCATCTGTTCCGGGCTCGACGACGATTCCATCGCCAAGCGCCTGAGCCTCTCGCGCAACACGGTCCGGAACCACGCAGCGGCGCTCTATCGGAAACTCGATGTCCACAAGCGCTCCGAGGCGATCGTATGGGGGCGAAAGAATGGATTTCCAGCCTCCGCGACCAATTAAATAATCCACCCTACCAGTACATTTGTATCATTGATCGGTACGCCAAAGGATCTACCTGGTGCGCGCAGACATGAACCTTGGTGAAGCTGAGGCTCAGACGATCGGATCAGCGGCCTCGATCCTCATGACGATGTCTGCAGATCCGATAAAAACGGGTCGAAAAAGCTGATCAGCGACGAGAACGCAAAATCCACAAACAGACTCTTCGAGAATTACTGACGGTTGGGACGAACCCAGGAACCAAGCCGGTACGACGCTTGGTCACGCCGTGCAGTGTAATCAGAGCATTCTTTCAGTACAGGAGAAGAACAATGGTCGACACGGATCGGATCACCGGCGCAGCCAAGGAATTGGGCGGCAAGGTTCAAAGTGCTGCAAGCGACTTGACCGGCTCGAACCGCAATTCCGTCGAGGGCCGCGCCCGCGAAGCTCAGGGTGCCGCCGAGAACCTCTACGGGCAGGCGAAGGATGCCGTCCGTGACGTTGGCGACAAGGTTCGGGACTCTGTCGATCATCTCGCCGGCTCCGACGCGGACGAACTCAAGGATCGCGCCCGCAAGGCTCAGGATGCTGCCGGTGACTACTACGACCGGGCCGAGCGCTCCGTCCGCAGCGCCGGCCACGCGGTCGGCGACTATGCCGAGGACGCCTACCAGAACGGTGGCCGTTACCTGCGCCAGGGCGGCGGCGAGGTCACCCGTCAGATTGCTGAATACCCCGTGACGTCGTTGCTTCTCGCCGGCCTCCTCGGCTTTGGGATCGGCCTGCTCGTGCAGCGTCGCGACTGACGCGCGGCTTCGACCTTCCGTCTTTTCTCCCTTTACCGTCTTCCCCCTATCGGCCGTCCGAATCGTTCGGACGGCCGACGACACCGGAGTTTTGTCACGTGGCCACCTCTTCCAGCATTCCGCCCTCGCCGCTCGTCGCGAGCGATACCCGCACCGTCCTTCTCAACCAGGTCTCGTGGGGTGCCATCTTCGCCGGTGCCGTGACGGCGCTGGTGACCCAGGTCATCCTCAACATGGTCGGCG
>NZ_JBHTND010000034.1:0-42926 GCF_042679825.1 Methylobacterium marchantiae
GGATGTTCATCCGGTCTCTCCGACATAGCTGAAGCCTCGCAACTCCAGCCTCCTCGGTTCAGACCGGATGGACAACCTCCTGAAAGCTCACACCTAGTCCCCACAGAACCAGACCGGACTCTGCTCATGAACGGAGGCAAACACGGGCAAAGTCAGTACAACTCGCACAGTGCACCATCGTCATGCGACTGACGATGCATTAGCTTCGACCCGAGCCACCGAACGACGGCGAGCCAGGAGACACGGTTGGACCCTGCCGTCCCCATTCCTGACTGGAAACTTGAGCTTCTCGCGCAGCGTCGGACGTTCAGGGACGTCGTCGTCATGCCGACGGAATCGATCCACAAAGACAGCATGTTCACGGGCGGTCCGGTCTGGCCGTACTATCCGCTGCAGGTGCGGGCTAGATACAGCAAGGGCGTCCTCCCTCTGCCGCGAGACAGGCGTCCTCGTTGCATCGATCCGCCGACGGCGACCCTCGCGACGGCGACCTGGTGTGGCCCCATCATCCACCATTTCGGCCATGCGGTTGCGGATTTCGGCACCCGGCTCGCTGCCTCCAGCGTCGCTGATCCGACGCAGCCTCTGCTCTTCTCCCTCAACACGCGATCGAAGCGACGACCTCCAGCCTTCTTTTGGGAGCTGCTCGACCATTTCGGCATCGATCGCAAAAGGATCATCCTTCTGCGTGAGCCGACCATGCTGCGCGAGCTCCACGTGTTCCCGCAGGGAGAGCGGCGCGGAAGTCTTCGGACACCGTGCCGCTACCTCGATCTCCTCGACCGAATCACTCGCGGAACGGGCAACACAGACCGATATCCCCTCGTCTACGTCTCACGGTCACGTCTGCGCGGTGACGAAGGCTCTTCGCCGACCCACCTGATCGGTCAAATCGGGGGCGAACGTTATCTCGAAGATGCGCTTGCAGGCATCGGTGCCAAGATCATGTATCCCGAAGCGCTCCCGCTTGAGGACCAGCTCGACATCTACCGACGCACCGACAGACTGGTCTTCGCCGAGGGCTCTGCCCTGCATGGATTGCAGCTTCTCGGTCGAATCGGAGCAGAGATCGTCGTCATCAACCGAAGACGCTTCAAGCGGGTGGCAGCAGGCGCGCTGCGGTCTCGTGCACGGTCACTGACCTATATCGATGCCGTGAGAGGCGAAATCTGCAGCCTTGATGTGCAGGGCCGGCGCGACCGTGTTCGTGCAATCTCCGTTCTCGGTACCGCGAGTCTGCTGAAAGGTCTCGCGCGTGCGGGGATCGATCTCCGTGACACTTGGAACGACGCAGATTACGAGCGGACCCGCGACGCTGACATAGCAGCGTGGCGAGTAGCGGCGCTGGCGATGGGGGGCCACAGCGGCACGGAGGCGGCGATCGCTACCAGCTTGCGGCGCCTGTCATTGATCCCCGGCCTGGAGGATACTTCCTGATCACGTCTGCAAATTTGAGCGAGGAGGATGTGGGCTACTACACTTGGCCGGTCCGCCATTTCCGGCAGTCCGCCCGCATCGCTTGAACAGCATTGCCGCCTGCTCGACCGGGTATCAATGCGACAGGGCAGAACGAACCAAATCCCCCCGAATTCGTTCCTAGATCCGGAGAAGGAGAGTGCCTGATATGAAGACGCTATGTACCATCGTGGTTGCGGGCCTTGGCGTGCTGGGGGCGATCACTGCAGTTTCGGCTCAACCATATGGCGGTCGCGACTACGGATACGACCGCCGGGACGAGGGATACCGGGAACGCGGAGACTATGATCGTGACCGCGGCTATCGAGGCCGGGACTTCGATGACGGAGATCGTCGAATGGGCTTCAACGAGCGCGAGTACCTGCGCTGCAACCCAGATGTCTTGCGGGCGGTACGCAATGGCACGATGGAGTCGGGGCTCGTGCATTTTGAAACGTTCGGCCGTCGTGAACGTCGCCGACTTCGCTGTTAGGCAGATTGGCAGTCGAATAGTCCTTCATCGACTTGAAGCCGTCCAAAACTCTCGACGCAATACGACCTCGTCAGGCTCATGCCGACGGGGTTTTTTCATTCTCGGCAGTCAGAGATGCCAATCGGGTAGAAGTGGCGCTGAGGTGACATCCGGCTTGCACGGTTCGGCCCAGCATCCGACGCCCCACGCCCGGCGACCCGCGCTTCGCCCATGTGCGGACCATCAGCCGCCGTTCGTGCCATCGGTCCTCCGCCTCCTTGCTCTCGGATGAGCCCGGCATATAATATGCCGGGCTCATCCAATTTTATGATGAGATATAAAGGTTTAGACGAAGAACGTGCCGTCCAACTGCTGAGGGGTGATGCCTGCCAGGGTCACCAAGCCGCCGCCAGACAAGGCTAAGGACGCATTGCCGAACTCGTCCTGCTGAGCGACGTAGCTCTGACCAAACAGCGCAAGCCGATCACCATCCGCGAAGCTGAAATCCGTAATGATGTCAGTTCCCGAATCGACACCGAAGTTGAACTGGTCGGCTCCCGAACCGCCGAGAAGAATGTCATTCCCGGCGCCGCCATCAAGCGTATCATTACCGGCTTCTCCGAACAATGAATCCATCCCGCCATTGCCGACCAAGACATCATTGCCGACATCACCGCCGAGTTCGTCGTTGCCGGCCCCGCCAATAAAGATGTCGTCGCCCGTTCCTCCATTTAAACGATCGTTTCCATCTTCACCAAATAGGGTATCGTTACCTCCGCTGCCGACCAGAATGTCGTCTCCGGTCCCTCCGCCGAGCTCATCGTTACCATCGCCGCCACTGAGACTATCGTCACTGACGCCGCCGTTCATGCGATCGTCGCCTGCTTCGCCGAACAAAGTGTCTCTACCATCCTGCCCGAGGACCGTGTCATTGCCGGCTCCTGCGCTGACCGTATCATTGCCGACGCCACCGACGATGAAATCATTGCCGGTGCCAGCAGTGACTGTGTCATCACCCTGACCGGCGTTGTAGTAGAAATCCTGCCCGGCGCGGAATGGCGGTGAAAATGTCAGCGTATCGTCACCGCTGGTTCCCAATACCACCCCCTCGAACGTATTGCCGCGCTCGGTGCCGGAGACAAGGTCACGTACATCGAAAGTGATGCCCTGCGTTCCGGCGACGAAGGTTATACCCTCGTCATCAAAGCGCGAGATGGGCCCGATCAGATTGCCGTCAGCATCCTCTGCCTGCGCACGAACCGCGAGCCCTCCATCCTGATTCGCGAGGCTGCCGGAATCATCGCCGTTGCCGTTGCCGACTTCGGCCGAGGTAAAGGTCAGACGAATGTTACCGGCACCGCCGTCGAAGCGATCGAACCGGACGGTGTCGTCCCCTGCCCCTAAATCCACCCGGTCTCTACCATCCGTGTAGATGTTGAGGCCGAAACTGTCGTTGCCATCACCCCCGGACACGATGTCGGTCCCAGATCCACTACCGATCGTATCGTTGCCGCCGCCCGTCGAAATAACGTTTCTGCCACCGCCTCCGAATACGACGTCGTCTTCCGATCCGGTGGTGAGCCTGTCATTTCCGACTCCACTCGTAATTTGCGCGCGAACGTTACCAGTATTGACGATGTTATCGCCAGCATCGGATAAATTTAAGTTTACGAATTCAAAGCCTCTGATGACAGTGCCATCTGACGCTGTACCTGCACCCTCGGCATTGAGGTTGAGGCGAATCGGAGGAGCCGAGCCGGCAATGGGGCCATTGAAATTAAAGTTCAGCGATAGGAAATCGTTGCCATCGCCCCCATTCAACCGATCGAGTTTTCCGCCGGTGACGAAGTCATCTCCGGTCCCAGCATTGACTACGTCGCGCCTGGGATCGATTGACCCTGCGAATATGTTGGCGGGACGGTCGACAGAATCGATCGTATCGTTGCCACCTCGCCCGTTGATGACGTCCTCTTCCTCGGTGCCGGTAAGGAAATTGTCGCCGTTATCGCCATTGATGATAGCCATTGCGTCGTCTCCCTAACTCGCAGCCTGAGATGCACATGCGGCTCACAGGTTCGCGGTTAGGTAGATACGTGCATGCAACAGCGAAGGTTTCAGACTGAGGGCAAGTTTTCTGCTATTTTTTAGTCACAATTGTTACTCATGATAATCGTGTCAGCTTAAAATAGTGAGAATATTTGTGCTCGCTATGGATTAAAACGACTTTCGGTGCGTATTTGCATTGAGCGCGGCGAGCTATCCGGTTCGATGTGGGCCGCCACTGATCCGGCCTCCGGGATCCAGTCACGAACGCCTTTGACGGTGAAATCCGGTCCATTGCCCAATCGCATCTGAAGGGGAATGCTACGAAGGCTGGGCAGGCCCGCGGATACGTTGATCGCGTCCGGCGCTTCGAGCTCTCGAATGACCGAATGGTCAAGCATTCGCCGGTGAACTTATCAATCACGTTCAGTATTTTTAGTACTTGCAGTATGTACTTACCTGTGGCCGCGCTGAGTGCGATGCGCGACGACGTTGCAGGACGAGAGGTAGCCGGGACAGCCTGACCGCGAGGGCAGGGCCTCGGCCATCGTCGAGCAGAGGCGTGCCTGCTTCAATGGCGTCACCGGAGCCTCCAGGCCTCCGCGGCGCCAGATGCGCTCGACGCATTTCGCGTTCGCAGACCAGCCATCGCGCCGGAGCGGGGCCTCATCCGACGCTCGCTGGAGCGTCGTTATGGAGAGTCATGGCGACGACGGTGGCCGTCAATGGGGCCTCGTCCTCGACGAGCACGGCATCCTTGCTCTGGGCCGAACGAAGTCGCACCAGAACACGACAGCCCGATCATTCCACGCACGATAATTTTGCATAATAATTAATGGACGCACAGAAGAGACGCCCAGGAGAAGAGAAGCACTTGTTCGGAGAATTTACTATAAAATATATTCTTTAGTTAACCGATGGTATTGGACTTGAACGGGGAATTTAAATAATGGCAATCAGTGCGTCAGCTCAATCGGAGACGTGCCATGGTCCTTTCTGCCGCAGATCTTGTCCCAGTCCAGATCCCCTCGACGGGCGGAGATGATGTCGAGCGGGGCCTGTTTCAGATTCTCCGCAAGTACATCAAGACGGAAGATGCGAACTGGAACGCGTCCACGACCATGGCCGAGGCGCAGATCGATTCCCTGGATCTGGTCGAGGTGATCTTCGAGATCGAAGACCAGTTCGAGGTCGAAATAAAATTCAACGCGAACGCCAAGTCCGCCGACGAGACGACCTTCGGCGACGTGGTCGATCTCATCCGCTCCGCCCTCGCCGCAAATGCACGGACAGCATGAGCAACGTCGTCGTTTCCGGCATCGGCGTGACCTGCCCGAGCGGCCTCGATCTCGAGACCTACTGGGCGAGCCTGACCGCGGGAAGGCCCTGCTTCACCCCGGTTCGGGCTCTGCCGGATTCGGACATCATCGCCGCGGAAATCGATGGTTCGGTGGATTTTTCCGGTCTCCCGATCTCCGTTCCGGGCGCCTGCGACCGCAACGCCGTGCTGGCGGTTTCCGCCGCCGGTCATGCGCTGGCGGATGCCGGCCTGACGCTCGGTTCGGTGGCGCCGGAACGGATCGCCGTGATCCTAGGCAATGGCGGCGGCGGCCTGATGAGCCTCGACACGCAGTACGAGCGGCTTTTCGCGGAGAACAAGCGTCCCCACCCCTTCTCCGTCGTGCGAGCGATGGGTAGTTCGTCTGCGAGCTGGGTCTCGATCGCCTACGGAGCGCAAGGTCCGTGCTTCGTCATCGCGAGCGCCTGTGCATCGGCGACCCACGCGATCGGCGTGGCAGCGCAGCTCGTGCGCAGCGGCATCGTGGATGTGGCGATCACCGGCGGAACCGAGGCGCCGCTATCCCGCGGCACTCTTCTGGCCTGGAACGGTATGAAGATCATGAGCCGGACCGGCTGTCGGCCTTTCTCACGCGACCGCGACGGGCTCGTCGTCGGCGAGGGCGCCGGCATCCTCGTGTTGGAGCGTGAGGTTCACGCGCGGGCGCGCGGATGCCTGCCGAAGGTCGCGCTGGCGGGGTTCGGCTCGGGCGCCGATGCGGGGGACATCGTCGCGCCGACGGTGGACGGGATGGTGAGGGCGATGCGCGCCGCGCTCGCGGATGCGGATCTGGCCGCGAGCGACATTGCCTACGTCAACGCCCATGGAACCGGGACGCGCGCCAACGACCTCACGGAGGTCCGGGCGCTCCGGGAGGTGTTCGGAGCGGGGACGGTGCCGCCGGTTTCCTCTACCAAGGGAACGACCGGTCACGCGCTCGGCGCGGCGGGTGCGCTCGAAGCGGTCGCGACTGTCCTCGCGATGACCCATTCGGTGGCCCCGCCCACGGCCCATTTGACCGACCAGGATCCGGAACTCGATATCGACGCGATTCCGCTTCAAGCGCGCTCGATGCCGATCCGCGCGGCCATGTCGAACTCCTTCGCGTTCGGCGGCCTGAATGCGAGCCTGATCCTGCGGCAGGTGAGCTGAGCCGTGGAGACCTTCCGCAAAACCCGTTCAGGACGATGGCGGCTTCACCCGTGACCGGAACCCAGAGCGATTCCGGCCGAGACCGCCCGATGTCCGATGCGCGCGAGGCGTTCCTGGCGGCCCTGCGGCAGCGCGTCGGCACGCGGATCGGCGCCTCGGTCTGGACAACGCTCGACCAGGCGCGGATCGACGGTTTCGCGGCAGCGACGGGCGACCATCAGTTCGTCCATGTCGATCCCGTTCGCGCCGCCGCCGAGACACCATTCGGAGGGACCGTGGCGCATGGCTACCTGACGCTCTCGATCCTCGGAGGCGCCCTGGGCGAGGTCCTGCCCGCCGATCCCTGCGTGCGGGCCGTGCTGAATCTCGGTGCCGACAAGGTCAGGTTCCTTGCGCCCGTGCGCGTCGACGCTCGGGTGCGCGGGATCTTCACCCTCAACGGCGTCGGCGCGCTGCCGGAGAACAAAGCCGCGTTGAGGCTCGGCGCCACGGTAGAGGTGGCTGACGATGCGACGCGGCCGGCGCTCACGGCCGAACTCACCCTGATGCTCGTCTTCTCCGACTAATCGGGGGGCTGTCGAAGCGCCGTCCCCTCAAGACCAAGCCGTCCGACGAAGCCCCTTCCGGTTGCACACGTGTCGTCGTCACGATCCCCAACGATGTCTCCGGTGCCGGCGATGAAACAGGATGCAGGGCACGCCGTCCGAGCCTGCGACTTCACGCGCGATTAACTACGTCCGTGCATGGATGTGGACAGAATTGACGCGTTTCGAGCCGGCCGGACGATCTGGATGGACACAGCATGGTCAGGCCCAAGACTCGGCGCGGGGAGCGTCGGCGCCCTCGCGAGGATCGGCTGGACCGTCCTGGGAATCCTTGCCGTCAGCGGCACCGGAGCGCGCGCCGAATCCATCGACGAGGCCATGGGATGGGCTCTGCGGTCTAGTTTCGATCGGAAGGCGGACGACGAGCGGCAAGCGGCCGTCGAAGCCCAGGTCATCAGTGGCTGGGAGGCCTTCCTGCCCACCATGGGCTACGCGGTGAACCGTCGCCTCGACAGTAAGATCAAGTATTCGCCGGACTTCGTCTCCGACCCCACCGTGCCCGGCGGGACCGATGCCCTGCAGCGGTGGCAACCCAATACGTCGGGCTTCCAATTGAGCCTGCCGTTGTTCGACGGGTTCAAGCGCTACAACGATCTCCAGGCGGCCCGCAGCGCCTCGGCGGCGGGCCGCGGCCTGCAGGATGCCAAAGCCCAGCAGATCCTGCTCGACACCGCCAGTGCCTACCTCGCCGTCCTGCGCGACCGGGCGATCGTCCAGCTGCGCGAGGCCGCGATCGCCGACGTTTCGAAAGTCGCCCGCAGCGTCGCTTTGCGGCGCGAGGTCCACGACGCCACGAATGCCGAGGCGGCCTTGGCCGAATCGCGCGTCATCGCCGCCACGATCAGCCTCGAACAGGCGAAGTCGAACCTCGTCGCCTCCGAGACCGAGCTGGTCCGCCTCGCAGGACCCGCCGCGAATCCGACCGCATTGCCGCTCGTCCCCAACGCTTTGCTGCCATCCTCGCTCGGCGAGCTCCGGGGCATCCTCGTTCGCGCCAATCCGACACTCGTCGCCGCGCGCCTGGACGCGGAATCGGCGGCCTTCACGGCCAAGGCGTCGTATGCGCAGTTCCTGCCGCAGCTGAGCCTGGAGGTCACCCACGGTCGCCGCGGCCCTGTCTCGCTGACGCCGTACAGGGTCCAGGACACCTCGACGATGCTGCAGGCCCTGATTCCGATCTACCAGCCCGGCGAGTTCGGCAACGTCGCTCGCGAGCATGCGATCGCGCGTCAGAAGAGCTACGTGGCGCAGGATCTCGAAAACACCCTGATCGCCCAGGCGACGGCGGCCTTCAAACAGCGCCGTTCGACGATCGAGCAAGTCGGCCAGGCCGAGCAGCGCGTCCGCAAGATCACGCGGGCCGTGCAGGGCCGCCAGATGGAGCTTCGGCTCGGCTCGATGACGGTGGTCGACATCCTCAACACCGTCGCCGAGCTGGCCGAGGCCCGTGTGGCCAAGATCAATCTCGAGTTCGCCCGCGACCGTGCGACCTACGCCCTCGCCGCCGTGGTGAACCGGCTCCGCGGATAGACTGCGCTCCGCGGGAGCGGCCACCGCCCGGCGAAGGAGCGCGCCGCCCCGGAAAACCCGCGGGCGAATCGCATGACCGTCCATGGCCTCTCTCGACGGCATGTAGACTTGAGGCATTGCAAGCCTCGGATCGCAGAGATCGGCGATTTTCCAAAGCCAATGTCTCGACGCGACCCGATTAGTCGATATTAATGGGAAATTTAACTGGTTAAATTGAGTCTATTTCAGTGAAATCAGCCGGTATTAGTGTTAACGTATTCATTTTATTGCAAAAGAACGCGATGTATTCGATCAATGCGTCGCCGGCAGACAACGGCGCCGGCAACGAAGGAGATCAGGCATGAAAGAACTCAAGCTCGACCAGATCAAGCAGATCGCCGGCGGCGGCGGCCCCTGCGGCCAGGACAAGGGCGGCAGCCCGCCCCCGCCCCCGGCCTGCGGCCCGTCGAAGGGTGGCAAGTCCAGCTGATATCGACGTTATTCTAGTCGAACATCACTGAGGCCATGCGGGCGAGATCGGCCACGGTCCGATCAGGTCCGCATGCAAGACAGAAGGCTGTACCGATGATCCGCTCTCGGTACAGCCTTTTCTCGATTTCCATCGAACTCGCGGACCAGAGGTGATCGCATGCTGGACGTCCCTCCGATGCCGGCCACCAGCCTGGACGCTACCGGCTTAAATTCCGCCGGCTCGGATTCTCCCGATGTGGCCGCCGCCGATCTCGCCCATCACCTCCATCCCTTCGCCGACATGAAGGAACTCCTGGACGGCGGCATCCGCGTGATGACGCGCGGCGAGGGAGTCTACGTCTACGACAGCACCGGAAAACGCTATCTCGACGCTTTCGCCGGGCTCTGGTGCGTGAATGTCGGTTACGGCCGCCGCGAGATTGCGGACGCCGTCTTCGCGCAGATGAATGCCCTTCCCTATTACAATACCTATTTCGCGACGACGACGGCGGCGACGGCACTGCTGGCAGAGAAGATCTGCTCCTATGCGGGGCCGAACATCAACCGGGTGTTCTTCACCAATTCTGGATCCGAGGCCAACGATACCTGGTTCAGGATGGCGCGGGTCTATTGGGCGACGTGCGGCAAGCCCGAGAAGTCGATCGTGATCGCCCGGCACAACGCCTATCACGGCTCGACGGTGGCGGGCGCGAGCCTCGGCGGCATGAAACACATGCACGAGCAGGGCAACCTGCCGATTCCCGGCATCGTCCATATCGGCCAGCCCTACTGGTACGGCGAGGGCGGCGACCTCGCGCCGGCCGAGTTCGGCCTGGCGCGGGCACGCGAACTGGAAGACAAGATCCTGGAACTGGGGCCTGAGCGCGTCGCGGCCTTCGTCGCCGAACCTATCCAGGGCGTCGGCGGCGTGATCGTTCCGCCCGAGACCTACTGGCCCGAGATCCAGCGCATCTGCCGGAAATACGACATCCTGCTGGCCGTCGACGAAGTCATCACCGGCTTTGGCCGCCTCGGATCCTGGTTCGGCTACCAGCATTACGGGCTGGAACCGGATTTCTGCGCGATCGCCAAGGGCCTGTCGTCGGGTTACCTGCCGATCGCGGGCGTCATGGTCTCCGACCGCGTGGCCGACATCCTCATCCACAAGGCAGGTCCGTTCCACCACGGTTTCACCTATTCGGGTCACCCGGTCGCCGCCGCCGCCGCTCTCGCGAACCTGCGGATCCTCGAAGAGGAGCGGCTGGTCGAGCGCGTGCGAGACGACATCGGACCCTATTTCGCCGAGGCCTGGCGCGGTCTTTCCGACCACGTCATCGTCGGCGAGGCGGTCTCGGTCGGGTTGCTGGGGGCGGTTCAGCTCGTGCTCGACAAGACGACCCGGCAGCGCTTCTCGCGGCCCGGCGATATCGGAATGGTCATCCGCAACTTCTGCATCATGCGGGGCGTGATCGTCCGCGCCAGCGCCGACCGCATCCTGGTATCGCCGCCCTTCACGATCAGCCGGAGCGAGGTCGACGACATCGTCTCGACCCTGCGCGACGTGATGGATTTCGTCTCGGCGGAACTGTCGTCGGACTGATTGCCTGCGGCCGGATGAAGGTCGTCCGAACGCCGATCGCGGCGAAGGAAAGGCCGCATTCAGAGTGTTTTAACCCTATTTTTCTAGGGTCATGCGGCCACTGACGCAGTGATCTTCGCAAGTCGACGATCACGTATCGGAAGATGAGCGAAACTTGGCCGTGCTGTATGCCAGGACGGCGGACTCGAGACGAGTGCGCCGTCTTCTTTTGTCAGTGGGAGGCACAGATGCTTCCGACGATCGTCACCGGAATCTCTTGCTCCAAGAGGTCGAAACCGAGGTTTTAGTCGGCACATGACGGCTGTGCTGCAGATCATCAAGCTCCTTGGGCGCCTCCCTCTCGCATCGCGGCGTCGCGCCCTCCGCACCCTGTGGCGGGTGGCGCTTCCGTTTCGCGCGGATGTGGGATTCGGACTCGAGCGCGTCGTCGAAAAGTACCTCAAGATCGGTGCAGGACCGGCGCGGCGCCTGGCGTTGGAACATGACTACCAGGACACCCTGCTGGTCATGGAATGGTATGCGAGCATTTCCCGAAATCGTCAGCAACTGATCGACGATTGCAGCGGGACGCGCGTCAGCGACCCGGCTCTCGTCGAACGCATCGCGGCGAGCGGAGATTCCGTCATCCTCGCGCCGATTCATATGGGCATCTTCCCGATCGGCATCACCTACGTCTTCTGGAAGTATTTTGCGGGCCGTCGATTGTTGGTCCTCCGGGCGCGGGAAGACCTGCCGGAGAACAACGCGGCGATGGATCGCCTGCGCGAAGTCGCCGGCGAGTTCCGTATCCTCAATACCCGCAACGAGGCGGATTTCATCGATGCTATGCGCTTCGCCCGCAAGGGAGGCGTGGTGGTGTCGCTGCTCGATCTCCCCGAAACCTACGGTTCTCCAGCCGACACCACCCTGTTCGGGGAACCGGCCGCCATCGCCCTCGGGCTCGACGCGATGGCGCGCATGCTCAAGGCCGTGGTCCTGCCGATGACCGTCCACTCGCTCCCATCGCGGGACGAGATCGTCTTCGGCCAGCCCTTCGAGGTCTCGGCGAACTCGCCCGAGGAACGCCGGTCGCTGGCACGCGCGATCGGCCGTCAGATCGAAGGTTTCGTCGCGATCGCGCCCGAGCAGTGGCACATGTGGACCCGCCTTCCCGAATTCTATCCCGAGCGGGTCCGATCGCGCATGCCTCATGCCGCGAACGATGCCGGAAAGGTCGAAGCCCATGTCGGTCTCTGACGTCTTCGGGCGGCTTCTCGGACGGAGGCAGGCCAAGCCTTCGGGCATGATGAGCCGGTTCGAGGTGACCGGTCTTCACGAGCTGTCCTCCACGATCGAGTTCCGCCGCGATACCGCGTCCAACCTCCTGGTCGTATTCTTCGTCGTGCTCGCGGCCTTCCTGATCGCCGCGATGTGGATCGGCACGTTCGCCAAGCAGGAGACGATGCGCGGCATCGTGCTCGGCTCGAAGGGCAGCCAGCGCATCAGCGCTCCCGTCGACGGCACCGTGACGAAGGTCTGGGTGGCGCAAGGGGAGGAGGTCGCGGTCGGCCAGCGCCTGCTGACCGTCGCGCCTCAGCAGAGTTCGGCCGGCGCCAAACCGCTTTCGGAAGCCGAAGTGCAGTCGTTGACCGGGCAGCGGCAGACCATTCAGAAGCAGATCGTCGATCTCGAAGCCCTGACCTCGAACGACGCGCACGATCTCGGCGCGCTGGAAGGCAACGTCGTCAAGATCAACGAGAACCTGCGCAAGCAGGAAGCCGAGCTGACGAGCGCGCTGGCCTCTCAGGACGGCATCGTCCGCAAGCTCCAGACCTATCTCAAGCTCGGCGACGTCACCCGCGACGTCGTCACCGCACAGGAGCGGATCAAGCAGGACTACACGCGCCAGCTCCTCGATGTCCGCCTCCAGGTGTCCCAACTCGCCTCGACGCAGATCGAACGCCGCAGGACCGTACAGCAGAACAAGTCGGCCAATGCCAACGAGCGGGCGCAGCTCGGGCGCGCGCTGGCCGAGCTCGATTCCCGGATCGAGCGTGCGAAATCGGCGATCGCCACGGAGGTGATCGTCGGCATCAGGGGCAGGATCGCGGCGCTCAACGTGCGGGAAGGCTCCGACGTGAAGCTCGGCGACACGATCGCGGCCATCGGCGATCCGGACGCGACCTTCACCATCGGCCTGCAGGCGCCCTCGAAGACCATGGGGCTGCTGGCGCTCGGCCAGAGGGTCGTGCTGAAGTACGACGCGTTTCCCTACAAGACCTTCGGGGTCAAGCATGGCCGGATCATCGCGATCGGCCGGCAGCCCCTGAGTTTGCCGAAGGAGGACGAGGCGTCGGCGGTGCTCGACGTGTCGCTCGCCAAGGCCGGACCGCGACCGCCGCCGCAATCGAAGTTCCTGATCGAGGTGGAGCCCGAGGACAAGACCATCGTCGCCTACGGAGCGGAGAGGCCGATCCTGATCGGGTCGACGCTGAGCGCCGACATCATCGTCGAGCGCCGTCGGCTCATCGACTGGGTGCTCGATCCGATCTTCGCCATGAGGGGACGCACGTGAGCCTGCCATTCGTCTCCGACAAGCCGCGCGTCCGGACCCTGCTCCAGAGCGAGCAGCAGGAATGCGGCCTCGCCTGCATGGCGATGATCGCCAATGCCCACGGCCACAACGTCGACCTTCCCTACATGCGGTCGGTCCACCAGATCTTCAAAGGCGGGATGACGGTCGCCGAGCTGTACGGGCTCGGCGGCGCCTTCGGCTTCGACACCCGGGCCCTGGGCGTCGAGAACACAGACGACCTCGTCGGCCTCAATCTGCCGGCGATCCTGCATTGGGAACACCGGCATTACGTGGTGCTCGACCGGATCACGCGTGGACAATACGTCGTCCACGATCCTGCCGTTGGCCGGCGCGTGTTCTCCCGCAAGGATTTCGAGAAGTATTTCTCGGGCGTCGCCCTCGAATTCCAGCCGCGCGTGGCGGTGGACAAGATCGTTTCCAAGGACGGCCTGTCGCTCTGGGCGATCATCAAGTCGACCGGCGGGTTCCAGGCGACCTTCTGGAAGATCCTCTCGGTCTCGATCGCCGTCGGACTGCTCGCGCTCGCCTCACCGATCCTGCTGCAGGTCTCCCTCGATTTCGTCCTGCCGCAGGCCGACCTCGACCTGCTCGCGATCATCGCCATCGGTCTTGCGGCGCTGTTGATGTTCGAGGCCGTGGGAAACTGGCTGCGGGACATGCTCATCCTGCGGGCGTCGATCGGTATGCAGCTGCAGTTCTCCCGCTCGGTCGTCGGCCACGGCCTGCGACTGCCTCTGCGCTACTTCGAGGCCCGTCATCCGGGCGACTTCATCACGCGACTGAACTCGGTCGATCAGGTCAAGGCCTTCGCGGCGGACGGCATGGTCCGGTCGCTGGCCGACACCGCCGTGTCGGTGATCTCGGTGGCGCTGATGTTCTACTACTCGATCGACATGACGCTGATGGTGCTCGCCACCCTGGCGCTGGCGGTCGGCATGCGCACGTTGTTCCTGCAGCGAACGCGGGAGGCGACCACCGAGGCCCTGACCGCCAAGACCGAGGAAGTCAGCACGCTCCTGGATGGTCTCGACCGGATCCAGATCATCAAGGCCCACAACGTCGCAGGCCGGATCGAGCAACGATGGTTCGAGAAGCTGTCTCGCTACGCCGGCCGCGACTTCATCTCCCGGCGGCTGCAGATCGATACCCAGCTCTGGGTGCACATGATCGTCATTCTCGGAACGGTGGGGACGCTCTACGCCGGGGTCGGCGCCGTGCTGCTCAACCAGATGACCATCGGCATGCTCTACGCCTTCTTCGCGCTGCGCGGCACCTTCTTCGTGATGATCGACACCCTGACCACCAATCTGATGCATCTGACCGTGATCAAGTCGCACGTCCGCCGTCTGGAGGACGTGATCCAGAACGAGCCGGAAGCGTCCGCGAAATCGGCGGTGATCCGCAAGGCGATCCGCCGGGACGTGGAGCTGACGGACATCGCCATCTCGTTCGGTCGGGAGGAGCGTCCGGTCGTCCGGTCGGCCAACCTGCGGATCGATATCCATGGCGGCGAACACATCGCGATCGTCGGCGAATCCGGCTCCGGCAAGTCTTCGCTCTTGAAGGTCATCGCGAGTGTGACTCAACCGACGAGCGGTTCGCTCCTCGTCGACGGGCAATCCCTCGGACGGTTCGGCGTTATGGAGTACCGATCCAACCTCGGCGTGGTCTTCGCAGAGGACGGCCTCTTCACGGCGACCATCGTCGAGAACGTCAGCCTGTTCGATCCCGACATGCCCATCGAGAGAATCCGGCACGCGCTGTCGACCGTGGGTCTCGACGCGGAGATGGACGCGCTTCCCCAGGGCATCGCGACCATCGTCGCAAACAACAACTCGCTGCTGTCGACCGGCCAGCGACGAAGGGTGCTCGCGGCCCGGGCGATCTGCCGCCAGCCACGGTTGATGCTGTTCGACGAGATCACCGCCAATCTCGACGCGGCGACCGAGAAGGACCTGCTCGAGAGCCTGTGCAGGCTGCCCGGTGCGAAGATCTTCGTGACGCATAGCGACCGGGTGCTGGCGTATGTCGACCGCGCCTATCGCCTGGAGGACGGTGTGCTCAAGCCGATGGATCTGTCGACCGGACCGAATGAACTGAAAATCGCATAATGCAGAGATGACGGAGGCGTGCGGAGCTCCTAGCAGGCCGCTGAAGAAGTCTGGTTTGGCGCCCGTCATGGACGATGTTCGCTGCCTTTGCAGCGACCGGCGCCTTCGAGGGGGTTAGGTTCGTCACCGTCGGCGGCCCCTCCGTTTCCAGAGGTGGGCCCGGCCCCGGGCTTTCCCCTCATCCCGCCGCTTTGGCCAGTAGCCTGGGCAGGCGCACGAGGTTGTAGGCGACGGCCGCGAAGGCGAAGACCGCCTCGACCTTGAGCTTCGACCGGACCTTCACCTTGGCCAACACCGCCTGGACCTTGATCCAGCTGAAGACCTCCTCCACGCGCTTGCGGCAGCGCCAAGCTGATCGCGTAGCCGGGATGGTGCGTGGTGCGACCACCGATGGCCGTTTTGCGCGGCTTGCCGGATTTGAACACCGCCCCGTTGATGGCGATGTGGGGCGTGACGCGGCGCGCCCGCAGGTCGCCGACGAAGGCCCGGACATCGTAGGCCTTGTCCACCCCCAGGGTGATCCGATGCCGGCGCGGGCGCCGGTCGAGCATCGTCGGCGTCGCCTCGCTCTCGGCGGTCCCGGTGGCATGGGTCAGCGTCGCGTCCACCACGAGCCCGTTGCGGTTCTCCATCAGGGCATGGCCCATGAAGCACAGCCGGCTCTCCTGGCCGGCTCTCCTGCGATAGAGCCGGGCATCCGGATCGGTGGTCGAGGCATGGGTCTCGTTCGAGCGCGTCTCCTTGCGGAAGTCGCCTTCGCCGTTGCGGCCCGGTCCCGGCGGCTCGCCCGAGCCGTCCTTGGGCCGGAAGCTCTTCATGCTCACCCAGGCCTCGACCAGCGTGCCGTCGACGGAAAAGTGGTCGCTCGACAGGAGCCGCTTGACGGGCTTCAGGGCCATCAGGCCCGACAGGAAGGCGCGGGCGACATCCGCCTCCAGCAGCCGGTCGCGGTTGTGCGTGAACACCGTCGGATGCCAGACGGCGGCGTCCATCTCCAACCCGACGAACCACCGGAAAAGCAGATTGTCGTCGATCTGCTCCATCAGCATCCGCTCGGACCGCACAGAGAAGAAGGCCTGCAGCAGCGTCGCCCGCAGCAACATCTCCGGCGGGATCGAGGGCCGCCCCATCCCCGAATACAGCGCCTCGAAAGCCCGCTCAGTCCGGCCAGGACCTCGTCCGCCAGCGCCCGGATCGGCCGCAAGAGATGATCGGCCGGAACGCATTCCTCCAGGCGGACGTAGTTGAACAGGCTCTCCGACCGATCCTCACGCCCGCGCATCGCGCGACCCCACTCTTGCCTCGGACAGAGTGAATCATCTCCAAGACATGCCGACCGGCGACTTTTTCAGCGACCTGCCAGAGCGAATGACTGGATGAAAGCATCGGGCGTGGTGCCGCGGACCAACAGCGGCGTGTCGATTTCGATGAAGCCCTCCCCATCAAGATGGTATCGCACGGCCCGCCGTATAGCATGGCGCTGCCGGAGCGCAGTTAGGCGCTTCTGACCGCGACGGGTGGGGTGTCCGCCACCGCAGCGCGTCACCACGTTCGGACCAAGCGCCCGGCGCGGAGGCACCGATCTGCAGACCCAGACAGAGTGGATCGCTATTAACTATCCTGTAGACATCTCCAAGGCTCGGCGGTGCTTGTTGCCCGCTGATGAGATGGACTGCATCGCCGACCAGGACTGTAGCCTGCCACGTATCGACCGTCCCGCGCGTACGTCGATGATGCGTGCCACGCGATCACCCTTCCCGATCTCAGCCATGGATCCTCCGTCGGTGCGACAGCATTTGATAGACGAACGCGGCCGAGGAGGCGCTCAGTGAATACAAATCGTAACCGCCCTCCAGGCTTGCAACGAGGCGACCACCGCACAGCTCGTCCGGGGCGCTCAACATTCGCTCCGCGATCCAATCATAAGCGGAAGCGTCAAAGCATAGATGGGCCTATGGATCTGGCTTATGACTGTCAAAACCGGCGGAAAGAATTATAATCTCTGGCTGAAAGGCTCGTAGTGCCGGAATAATCTGATCCTCGACGCGATCTCGCATCACGCTTCCATCATCCCCGGCGCGTAGACGAATATTCATGACTTGACCATGCCCACTACGTTCGTCTTCCGAACCAGTGATCATATCGAAAGGTCACTCGTGTAGTGAGATCACCAGTACGAAGGGGTTGTCCCAGAATATGTTCTGTGCGCCGTTGCCGTGATGGGCTTCGAAATCAAGAATGATGATTCGGGATAAGCCATGTCGAGCTTGGGCATGTCGCGCTCCCACTGCAAGATTGTTGATAAGACAGAAGCCCAGCGCGTGGCGTATCTCCGCGTGGTGACCTGGTGGACGCACGGCACAGAACGCGTTGGCGGCTTTTCCCAGACATACCGCGTCGATGGCGGCAATCACTCCGCCAGCGGCGCGCCGGGCCGCATCGAGCGAGCGCGCCGAAACGACCGTGTCCGGGTCGATTCCACTGCCCTTCGCTCGGACACAACTCCTCTATACGCAGCAGGTAAGCGCGCTCATGGACTCGCTCCAGCGCGTTCCGATCGGCCAGGGGGGCCTGTCGCCATACGAGTTCGGAAAAGCCAAGGCTTGGAGAGCGTACAGGACCACTATAAGCCGTTGTGCTACTTCAGGATGAACTGGGCCAGGGTCATTAGCCGAGCAATCAGCGTGCGTCAATACCATTGTCGGCGGTCAGAGCAACATTTAAGACGCAATAAATGACGGTTTATCAAATAGAAAAAAAATTTATTCGAGCCAACGCTGTTCGTGCATTCTGGCTAGGATTAGAAAAAACAAATCATGATTGTAACTACAATTTGTGCGACGGCCGACAGTACTGTAGCTGGCACGCCATGTTGCGGCCATCAACGTCCTGAGAGGCACCGTGCTTGGCTGTGGGATGTCGCAGCTCCGCCATAGTCATTTTGTCCGTTTCCACACGGCAATCTTAGCGGCTCAATCGGTCGTCATGCTCGCCAACTTGAGCCTGGACAACTATGCAACTCGCCGCTCCTTCCAGAGAATTAAAGGGCCGCCCTCTGGCAATTTGTTACGGTGAAAATATTTAATACTGCCGTTGATAGATGATACTCCTGATAAGACCACTATTTTTCGTCGAGGTGATTGTCCACCGGCTATTGCGACGAGGCATTCGCGCTAGTCTAAATACACGTAGCGCTGGACGTCGGCGCCAGCGTTTCGCTGCCTCTGGCAAGTGGCAATCAGACAAAGCGACGCTCCGTAATATTAGATATTTTTGCTGTTCGGAAATACATAATATTAAATAGTATCTATATTTTTATATCTTACATAAATGACGCTACTATAAAATAATATATTGTACGTATATAGCATATAATTTGGTTACTATAAGACAACTTAAAATCAATTTTAGATATTAAAAATTTTAGCAACACTTGTTTTTACAATTTCTAATACAGTCGCATTAAACATAGGTATATGGGCGAAATTTGGGCAGCAATGCATATTATAGAGCCTTGGCTGAGCGAGATTTTGATTGATATAGCGGAGTGCATTCGCCGCGTGGCTTGTGTGAAAAGGCGGATGACAAAAGCACGAACCAGGTCGGCTTCGCCACTTCATTCATCGCATTCAATACATCGGCAGTATGTCGAAGTATTGCTTCCGAGAAATATGGAGCGCCCTTTTCGTTATCGACGTCAATAATCGCGCGATACTAGAAATCAAAAATTCGCCAGCCAGAGGGATGACTACCATCCCATCATGGTCGATGTCTTTCTCTGTCAAGTGGAGCTCACTAGTGACGTCGAAATCCCTTCTGCGATCTGCGGCTTTTGCTTTCGCGTCGATGTGTGCAAGCCTTCCTCCTGTCGCCCAGGCTGCCGATGGCCCTCTTGAGGTCATTACGGGATCCTACAAGCTTCTCGATCGGGACGAACCGTTGGTCGCCACCGACCGCAAGGTCGATCTCTGGGCCGAAATCTACAGCCCCAAGGCACTGACGGGTAAGCCGTTTCCCGTGGTGGTCTTCCTGCACGGGAACCACGGCACCTGCGGCACTTACGACAAGCAACTTCAGGTCCGCATCGATTCGGGTGTCGCCTACACCACGACGGGCATGTGCAATCCCGGCGAAGTCGTCGCGCCGAGCCATCTCGGATACGAGTATCTGGCGAAGGAACTCGCCTCCTGGGGCTACATGGTCGTCTCCATCAACGCGAACCGTGGCATCACGGCTGGAAGTGGCGCGGAAGGAGACGGCGGCCTCAATCTGATGCGGGGTCGGCTGATCCTGCGGCACCTGGCCCTGTTGTCCGATTGGAATCGTGGCACCGGCGAGATCCCGGTGCCGTCCACGCTCAAGTTCAACCCGCGTGCGACGATGGATCTCTCGCAGGTCGGCCTGATGGGTCACAGCCGCGGCGGTGAGGGGGCCCGCGCGGCGCTCCAACAGTTTCGTGACGAAGGGAGCCCATTCCCAGCCTTGACCGGCCGCATGTCGATCAAGTCGATCTTCGAGATCGCCCCCGTCGACGGTCAGACCTCGCGCGTCCTCGACGCCGACGGCGTCAACAGCATGGTCCTTCTGCCGGCCTGCGACGGTGACGTCCTCAACCTCCAGGGCATAAAGGTCTTTGACCGAGCCTTCTCGAGGACGGAGCCTGACAAATCGAAGACCTTCCACGGAACGGTCTATGTCTGGGGCGCCAATCACAACGCCTACAACACAGAGTGGCAATTGTCGGATTCGGACGGCTGTTCCGGCACCGATGCGATCTTTCAAGCGACCGGCCGCTCGAAGCCGCAGCAGGTCACAGCCGTCGAAACCTTGGTCCCTTTCTTCCGGGCTACCGTCGGCGCGCAAGCGGACAAGTCCCTGGCGGCGCAGTTCGATCCCAGCAATTCTCTGCCGTCCAACCTCGTCGACATCGCCAATGTCGATCGTGGCTACCTCCCGGCCCCGCTCGGAGACTCCGTGCAGAAGCTCGAGACCTTCTCGCAGGAAACGGGACTGAACGATGCCGGCATCCGCACCAAGATCAGGGGTGTCCAGGTCGTTCATCAGGATGCGGGTTCAACCAGTTTATGGGGGTCGGAACACCAGCCGGGAACTCGGGTCGCGACCGTGTCGTGGACGCCGGACTCGGACAAGAGCAAGATGTTTCAGATCAACTTCAAACCGGCCAAAGACATGTCCGGGTTCAAGACCCTGTCGTTCCGCACCGCATTGCGCTGCTTTAGCGAGATCTGCGACTTTCCCGCATCGGCGGATGGTGAACTCCCCTACGGCGTGCGGCTGATCGATGGGAATGGCGAGTCTTCGAAAGCCTATCTCACCGGCCGGGACGTGCGCATCAGCCGGCCGGTCGGACTGCCGGAAGCGAGATATCCCCAACCGCCTGGGCCGGATTTCGTCATCCCACCCTACCTTCACTCGACGCTGTTCACGATCCAGATTCCTCTCTCCGCCTTAAGCGGAGTGGATCTCAGCCGGATCACGGGGCTGCGCTTCATTTTCCATGGCCAGGAGAGCGGCACTGTCGACATCGCCGATATCCTGCTGTTGAAATCCGAGCCCGTGGTGGATCCCAACCCGAAGGTCGCATCGAAAGCCCCGGCGAGCATGATGGCCTCCGCCAGAATTCAACTGGCATCCATGACCCAATACGATCCCGCCGCTGACGCCAACACGCTGAAGATCGTCCGCAAGCCCCCCGCGGTCCGGCCGGCCGGTACCACTGCGAGGGCGGCCCCTGCTCCGGTCATGGTCGACGTCGTCCTGACCTCGAAGCGCCACTTCCCCGTCACTAATTCCTTCCCGCGGCTGAAGGTGGGCGACAAGATCGTCGAGGGCGGCACGATCGGGCCGGACGGCAAGACCATGACGATCAGCGTTCCCGAGGCGACCTACAACGCGCTCCCGGCCGGCGCCGACGTCACGCTCTCCGTCCTGGCGAGTTCGGCCCCGTGGAGGTTCGGTCCGCTGCCGAAGTAACGCGACAGCGGCATCCTGCAGGCAGCTGCGGATCAAATGAGAACTGGTGGTATTCGTGGCATAAAGTCACGAATACCGACTTTAATTACGATTTTTCTAAATTTTATCAGTAGCAGATTCCATCCTTCAATAAAGACACGGCGATGTGGTCGTGCCATGGCCGAGTTGGCGCGTGAATTGCCCTGCATGTTGGCAAAAGCAGCGCCAATTCGAAGCATGACCCCTGTTCGCGGGCGGTATCGTGCTGAACAGCCGGCGAGCTTCTGGAAGGATTGTTGTGTGCGTCTGACGACACTTGCTTCAGTCGGAATTTTGGCGATGGCTCTGTCCGGCTGCGTCGCCTCCGACGGCCTCGACCCCTCACATGCCGGCATCTCACAGGCCGGCCCTTCGGATGCGAGTCTCGTGGACCTGACCGCCAGACGGTCGCGAGAGGTCTCTATGGGCAAGCCGCCATCGGGGGCTTTGCTGGCATCGAGCCGCGAAACGGCACGCACCGTCAATTTCGGGTCGGAGATGGCCGAGGCGGAGATCGGAGGACGTCCCACGTCGACGGCTCAGGGGGAGGACAACCCATTCAAGACGGTCGCCCTGCGTAACGCCGCCGAGAACCAACCGGCCGCCGGCCGCTACGTGATGAATTTCGAGGATGCCGACATCAAGGAGGTGCTCCAGTCGGTTCTCGGCACCATGCTCGGTGTCACCTATACGGTGGCACCGAACGTCAGCGGCCGCATCACCCTGTCGTCGACGACCCAGTTGACGCGGATCGAGGTGCTGTCGACCCTCGAGACGGTTCTCGCCGCCCAGAACATCGCCCTCACCAAGATCGGGTCGACCTATCGGGTCGCGCCCATGGCCGTCGGCGGGGGCGTCATGGACGGGGGCGAGGCGATGCCGGGCAACGGCGTCTCCGTGGTACCCTTGCGCTTCACCTCGGCGGCGACCATGACCAAGCTCCTCTCCGGCTTCATCGCGGAGACGGACGGGCTGCGCATCGATCCGGGCCGCAACGCGATCCTTGTCCGGGGACCCGCTCCCAACCGCGAAGAGGCGGTGCGCGCCATCGAATCCTTCGACACGGACTGGATGCAGAACCAGTCGGTGAGCCTCTTCGAGGTCCGGCGAGCCCGTGTCGACGCCGTCGTGGCGGAGCTGACGCGGATCTTCGACAACGAGAACAACAACGGCAGCGGTTCAGGGCTGATACAGTTCAAGTCGATCTCGCGGATGCGGGCCATCCTGGCCATATCGAAGAACCCGGCCCTGATCCGCCGCGCCGAGACCTGGATCCGACGGCTGGACCAGGAGAGCGACCGGGCAGCGGACAACGTCTTCGTCTATCGCCCACGCCACCGCGACGCCAAGGAGCTGGCCCGCCTCGTCAACAGCCTGTTCAAGAACGGCGGCACTGGCTCGTCCGACTCGCCCGGAGCAATGGGCCTCGGCGGGGGCCTGTCCACCACGCCTTTCGGCAGCGGGTCGCAGGATGGCGGAGGCCGGGGAAGCGAGGGCGGTTCCCTGAATCCGGGGGGAGCGCAGTCCTCGCTGGCTCAGCCGGTGAGTGCCACGCGCTCGGGCGGGTTCCGCACTGCCCCGGCTTCGGCCGAGGCCTTCACCCCTGATCCCGTGCAGAACGAGGGCGAATCCGGCCGCGGCGGTCAGAGCCGCCGGCTCGCCCTGTCGGTGAATGCCGACCCCGCCAACAACACCGTCGTCTCCTATACCGACGGAGAGACCTACCAGAAGATCCTCGCCGTCATGCGCAGCCTCGACGTCGCCCCGGTCCAGGTAGCGATCAACGTGATCATCGCCGAAGTGCAGCTCAACGACGCCCTCAAATACGGCATCCAGTTCTACCTGCGCAGCAACAGGATGGGGCTGGGCGCGAACAAGGGTTCCATCGGTCTCGGCGACACCGCCGAGCAGATTCTGAAGAGCAAGCTGCCCGGCTTCAATTTCGTCGGCGGCGGCAACAGCCCCGACGTGGTGATCTCGGCCCTCGACAGCATCTCCAAGGTCCAGGTGCTGTCCTCGCCCTCTCTCGTCGTGATGGAGAACAAGCCGGCGGTCCTCCAGGTCGGCGATCAGGTGCCGATCACCACGCGACAGGGGCAGAGTGTGGTCAACGTCGATGCGCCCGTCCTGAACCAGGTCGAGTTCAAGGATACCGGCATCATCCTGAAGCTGATTCCCCGCGTGGGGCAGAGCGACACCGTCACCCTGGACGTGGAACAGGAGATCTCCAACGTCTCCAAGGGCGAGGATACGCTCACGCCGACGATCTCGCGGCGCAGGGTGTCGAGTTCGCTGACGATCAACAACGGCCAGACCGTACTCCTGGCCGGCATGATCAGCGAGAGCCGTCACGCGGTGAAGGACGGCATCCCCTATCTCGCCCGCACGCTGATCGGCGACCTGTTCGGCTCCACCGACAAGGGCTTCGACCGCAAGGAGCTCGTCATGTTCATCCGCCCGGTCGTGGTGCGCAACGGCGAGGATGCGACGTCGGTGGCCGAGGAATTCCGCTCACGCCTGAAGTTTTCCGGCAGGCCGAGGGCCGATGCCTCCGCCCGGGCGGCAATCTACAAGCAATGATCGCGCGGAGCCTCGTCCCGCATCCCGATCGGGCGGCCGTCGGCATCAGTCTCGTCGCGGCCGCCCTGCTCGCGGCCCTTCCTGCGGAGAGCCTGCCACGGCTCCTCGCCGCCATGCTGATCACCGTCCTCGTCGGTTGGATCATCTGGCAGGACGCCGTGACCTTCACGATCCCGGACGGCGCCGTCGCCGGCATCGTGATGGTGGGGGCGGCCCTGCGCCTCGGCGAAGGCCTCGAGGCCCTGCACGATCCCCGGCTCGTCATCGCGGGCCTGACCGTGGACGCCGTATTCTGCGCCGGAACCCTGCTCCTCCTGCGGGAGCTCTTCTACCGCCGGCGCGGCTACGACGGGCTGGGTTTCGGCGACGTCAAGCTCGCCTCGGCGGGAGGCGTCCTCGCGGGCGTCCAGGGTTTCGCATGGGCGACCTTCGGCGCCTGCGCCCTGGCACTGGCGTTCGTCCTCGTCCGCAGGGTCGCGGGGCGGCCGATGGGCGCGCGGGACCGCATCGCCCTGGGCGCCTTCCTGGCGCCCGCGATCCTTCTGGTCTGGGCGCTGGGCCGGATGGTCCCGTCCCTCGACGCGACGGGGTTCTGATGCCGAGCTTCACCTATCGGGCGATCGATCCGGGCGGACGCATCCATTCCGGCGTCATGGATGCTGGGTCGCAGGCGGAGATCCTGGAAGAACTCGACCGTGCGGGTCTCGTGCCGATCGCTGCCCTCGCCGCCGCGGGGGGACGTGCCCGTCGGGACTGGCGCCAGTGGCTGACGCCGGAGCCGCGCAGCGAGGAGGTGACGGCCCTCACCCTCGACATCGTCATGCTGCTCAAGGGTGGCGTCACCCTGAGCCAGTCCCTGCTGCTGCTGACGCAGATGGGCGCGGGACGCTGGCAGAAGCACGTGCTGCGCGATGTCCATGCGGCGCTCGCCAGCGGCAACAGCCTCTCGCAGGCCCTGTCCGAGCATCCGCGCCTCTTTCCGCCGATCTACGTCAAGATGGTGGAGGTCGCCGAGGCCACCGGCCGCCTGGAGCAGGCCCTGACCAACCTCGCCGAGGAACGCCAGCGCACCGAGCGCCTGCGCAAGCGACTGGTGGGAGCGATCAGCTATCCGGTCTTCCTCATCTTCGCCGCCATGAGTGCGATGATCTTCATCTTCGTCTACGTGATCCCGCAATTCGAGACCGCGCTGGAAGGCTTCAAGGACAAGCTCGACCCGTCCGCCCTCCTCGTCTTCGATGCCTCCGCGTTCCTGCGCCACAACGGCGAGGTCATCCTCATCACCATGGCCGCCCTGGTGCTCGGCCTGTTCATGGTGAGCCGCGTCACCGCCGGGCATCGCCTCGGCCTGCGTCTGGCCTTCCGGGTGCCGGTGCTGCGTACCCTCTTCCTCTATGAAGGGACCCTCACCTTCTGCCGGACGCTCGCGGTGCTGGTCTCGAACGGTATCGATATCTCCACCACCCTGCGTCTGCTGCGCGACGTCGTCCGGCTCCCGACCCTGTCCCGCGAGATCGACGCCGTCATCGCCGACGTCCGCAAGGGCCAGCGGCTCTCGCACTCCCTCGCGACGCGGGGCGTCCTGCCTGCCCATGTCGTCCAGGTTCTTCGCGTTGGCGAGGAGGCCGGCGATCTCGCCGACAGCGCCCGTCGTGTGGCGGGTTTCTACGAGATGCGCCTCGACGCCGCCCTGGGACGCGCCATCGCCATCATCGGCCCCGCCACGATGATGGTCGTCAGCGTGATGATCGCCTGGCTCATCATCTCGGTGATGACGGCACTGATGAGCGTCAACGATCTCCTGAAATGAGAGGCCCGGATGTTCCCGAAGACGATCCCGAACGGACCGAGCGACAATCGTGGCCAGCGCGACCGCAGCGGCGGATTCACCCTGGTCGAGCTTCTCGTCGTGCTCGTGATCATGGGGCTGGTGATGGGCCTCGCCGGCCCTAGGGTGCTGGGCTACCTCGGCAGCTCGCGCGAGAAGGCGGCCAAGCTCCAGGTCGAGGCCTTCTCCGCCGCCCTCGACCTCTACTATCTCGATTTCGGCCGCTACCCCACCGCCAACGAGGGCTTGACCGCCCTGGTGACGCGACCGGCCGGCGCCGACCGCTGGGCGGGGCCCTACCTCAAGCAGCCGACACTGCCGGCTGATCCGTGGGGCAGGCCCTACGAGTATCGCGTGCCGGGCAAGAACGCCCCGTATGCCATCGTCTCCCTCGGTCCGAACGGCCGTGGAGCCGATGCCGTGAAGGAGGAATGAGCCGCCATGGCTTGCCTGCCACCTCTGCCACTCCTGCGACGTGGCGGCTCCGAGACCCGGCGGGCGGGGTTCACGCTCATCGAGACCATCGCGGCGCTCCTGCTCGTGAGCCTGCTCGCGGGGCTGTCGCTCCCGTTCCTGCGTGGCGGACCGGGACCGGCGGCGCTTCGGGCCGGCGCCTACCAAGTCTCGGCGCTCCTGCGCGGCGACCGCAACGCCGCCTTCTCGTCAGGGCGCGCGAGCGCGACCCTGGTCGATCCCCGCGCCGGGATCGTCCGCTCGGAACGGGGCGGCGCCGGCTTCTCCGCCGGGCCGGGCATGCGCCTCGACCTCAGGGCCTCCCTGCCCGACGCTATCCGGTTCTATCCCGACGGCCGATCGTCCGGGGGCGATGTCACCCTGTCCGCCGCCGGACGCCGTATCGACCTGCGGGTGAGCCGCGACACGGGAGCGATCGTCCTTGTTCATTGATCGCGCTCTGCCGAATGCGCGACGCCGCGCGGGTTCCGGTGCCGGCTTCACCCTCGTCGAGGCGCTCGTCGCTCTCACGGTTCTGGCCGCCGTCTCTCCGGCCCTGTTCCGCATGGCGGTGATGCTGCGGGCCGGGACCGAGGCGATCGACGATCGCACCCGCAGCGAGATCGTCGCCCGGTCCCTGCTGGATACCGTGCTGGGTCGGTGCGATACGGCGCAGTCCAGCCTGTCCGGCAGCACCGACGGACGGCGCTGGAGCGTGGAGGCCCGCCTCCTCGACGGCGAGGTGCGGCGTGTCCTCGCCGGAACCGGGCGACGTTCCGGCACCGACCGGAAGCCCGGCCAGGACGAGCCGCCCAAGGCGGAGGCCACGTCGGGGCAGCCCGACCGGAAGGCCGACGAGGATCTGCCCTGGATGCCCGTGAGCGTCACCATTCGCGTGGAGACCATGGGCCGGCCTCTTCGGATCGAGACCGTAATCCTTGCCCGGAAAGCCGCGTCGTGAGCGGGCCGAGCATCGCCCGCAAGCGGCTTCACGGGTGCGAGGGCTCGCTTCTCGTCGAGGCGCTGACGACGATCGCACTCAGTGCCCTCGTGCTCTCCGGCCTCGTCGCGACGTCGGGGCTGTTCCTGCGCGTCCTCGACCGCAGCGTGGCCCATGCCCATGACGTGGAATCCCTCGACCGGGCCATGACCGCGATCGGGCGCGACCTGCGCCGACTGGCACGGGCACGCTGGGATGGTCCGGGACCACAGTCTTTCGTCTTCGAGGGGCATCCGACGCGGCTCGTCTTCGCCCGGGCGGGGACGGACATGCGCGGCGACCATACGGTCCCTGGCGAGCGCGTCGTGTCCATCTCCAGCCAGGCGAGCCCGCAGGGCGGGCGCATCCTCAGGAGCGAGGCGCCGCTGCGTCCCGGCATGAACGGGCCCGAGAGCCTCGTCTTCGGAAGCGGGCAGGACCTGCATTCCGGGCGCACCCGTCTGCGCTTCGCCTATCTCGCGCCGTCGCGACAGGGGCGCGCTCTCCCGCTGCCGCAGACGGCTTGGCCGAGCGGTCCCCTCCTTCCCGAGGTGGTCCTGATGGAGATGATCGATCCCGAAACCGGCCGCGTCGTCCTGTCCGCCCGCACGCGGCTGATGGTCGACAGCGACATCGGCTGCCTGCAGGGCGGTCAGGGTCCCTGCGGTTTACCCGACCGGCAGGACAAGGGCGAGACCGCCGCCATCGCGCCCCGGCCCTCCCCCGAGGAGAGCCGGTTATGATGCGGTCTTCGGATCGCCAGGGTTTCGTCCTGGTGGCGGTGATCGGCATCCTCACCCTCATCGCCGCGCTGACCGGCGGCGCCCTTCTCGCCCTGCGCTCCTCGGTGGAAAGCGTCGCCCTGGCCGACGAGGACGTGGCGCTGACGGGACTGGTCCACGCCGGGATCGCCCTGACGGCCTACCGGCTGTTGCTGGAGCAACAGCCCGCCGAAGAGTTGAACGGCCAGAGCCTGCCGCTCCCGGGCGGGCGGTTCGTCGCCTCGGTCCGCGACGAGGCCGGCCTCGTGGACCTCAACGGGTCCCCGCCCGATCTTCTCGCCTCCGTCTACCGGGCGAGCGGTGCCTCCGGCATGGCACCGGACACCTTTGCTGCCCGCCTCGTCGCCTGGCGCGAGGAGTCCAGGCCGACGGAAGCGCCGAGGAGGCCGGGCAGGACGGAAGCCGGGCGCGGCGGCAAGCGGCCGGTTTCGGGCCGCCCCCTGCGGTCCCTCGACGAGGCGGCCACCCTCCTCGGTTTGAGCCAGCGCGATGTCCGGGCTCTCGCTCCCCTCGTGACCGTCTACAATCCGGACGGCAGGGTGAACGTCCTGAGCGCGAACCGCGCCGTTCTCGAAGCCCTGCCCGGTCTCAGCCGGCCGTCGCTGGAAGACATCCTCGCGCAGCGCAGAGCCCCGACGCCGGAGACCGTATCTGCCCTGAAGGCCTCCCTCGGCGCCTTGGGGGACAGCATCAAGACGGAGCCCGGGCCGGCCTATCGCGTAGCGGTCACCGCCCGCGGGCACAATGCCCGCGCCAAGAGCGTGAGCGCGGTGATCGCCTCCGCGAACGCCGAATTGGCGCCCTTCCACGTCCTGGAATGGTCGGAATGACGAACGCTCGGGAGACCGCCGCCGTGCCGGCCGAACCTTCGTCCATGAAGCGCGGCGCGCCTTCCGGCGACATCCTCGATTTCCTGCGCGGCCGGGGCGTGGCGGTCCCGCCGGCCGCCAGCGGTGGGCGGCGCGAACTCGGCGGCGAGGGCGGCCTGCTTGAAAGCCTCTGGCGCGGCGGTCATGTGGGTGCGGCCGAGCTCGCCGCGCAACTGGCCGTCTTCTACGGGCTTCCCCTCGCCCGGCCAGGCGAAGTGGCGGCGGGGGCGGTCATCGGCAGCGACCTCTCCCTCCGCTTCCTGCGCGAGACCTTCATCCTGCCCTATGCCGGCGAGGACGGTCTGTGCCTGGCCGTGGCAGATCCCGGGGCCGGCGAGGAGATCGACGCGGTAAGGCTCGCCCTACCCGGGGCCGACGCGCTGACGATCCTGCCCTTCGACGCCTTCGACCGCCTTTTCTCGGACATCGGCAAGGAAGAGCGCGAGGGACCGACCGCCGGCGCCGACGGATCGGACACCGCTCTCGAGGGCCTCGACCTCGCGCTGGGGGACGACCCCGAGGCGCTGCAGGATCTGGCGCGCGGCGCCCCCATCGTCCGCGCGGTGGATCAGGTGCTGGAGCGAGCGCTGGAAGCGGGCGCCACCGACATCCATTTCGAGACCGGGCGCGAGGCGCTGCGCATCCGCCTGCGCGTGGATGGGATCCTGCGCCTCGACCAGTCGCTCCCCAAGCGCCTCGCCCCGGCGGTGATCTCCCGCATCAAGATCCTGGCGGGCCTCGACATCGCCGAGCGGCGTCTGCCGCAGGACGGGCGCGCCAACATCCGTATCGGCCATGTGGAGGCGGATCTGCGTATCGCCGTGATGCCGACCCTCTATGGCGAGACGGCGGTGGCGCGCATTCTGCTCAAGGATGCGCGGCTCTTGGATTTCGCCCGTATCGGGATGGATGCGGTCAACCGGACGGCCTTCGAGCGCCTGCTCGCCGAGCCCCACGGGATCATCATCGTCACGGGGCCGACGGGAAGCGGAAAGACCACCACCCTGGCGACGGCGGTGTCGCTGCTCAACGATCCCGCCCGCAAGATCGTCACGGTGGAGGACCCGATCGAGTACCAGATCGCCGGCATCCACCAGACCCAGATCAAGCCCTCCATCGGCCTCGGCTTCGCCCAGGCCCTGCGCGCCTTCCTGCGTCACGATCCCGACGTGATGATGGTGGGCGAGATGCGCGACGGCGAGACCGCGAGCATCGGAATTCAGGCCGCGCTCACCGGCCACCTCGTGCTGACGACGCTCCACACCAATTCGGCCACCGACGCGGTGGTCCGCCTCGCCGACATGGGCGTCGAGCCCTACCTCATCGCAGCGAGCCTGCGCGGCGTCCTCGGCCAGCGCCTCGTCCGGCGCCTGTGCGAGCGCTGCCGCAGGCCGGCTCCCGAACGCACCGCCGAGGTGCGTGACCTGTGCCGCACCCGCGGGCTGTCCGTGCCGGAGCATGCCGACTACCACCGCGCGGTCGGATGTCCCACCTGCAGCGGCAGCGGCTTCCAGGGCCGGGTCGGCGTCTTCGAGGTCTTCGCGGCAACCCCGGAGATCCGGGTGCTGATCCGCGAGCGTCCAGACCCGCAGCGCCTCGTGGCGGCCGCTCGCCTCGACGGGATGACCACCATGCTGGAGGACGGCCTGCTCAAGGCCGCTCAGGGCTTCACCTGTATCGACGAGGTGTTCCGTGCAGTGGGCTGAGAATGAGGCCGTCGGACGCCTGTGGCAGGTACTCTCACCCTTGCGACGGGTCTTCGCGTCCCTGCTCGACAGTTTCGTCGCCCTGGTTAAACCCCTCTGCGCCCGCTGGATGCCGACCCGGCGGCTCGTCTTCCTCTTCGACGGCGCCGGCGATCTGCAGGTTCACCGGGTCTCGGGTGAGTCTGTCTCCGATCTCGGCCCCCTCACTGCCCTGAACGCCTCTTCCCGTTCCGAGATCGCCACTTCGTCCTGGTCAGCGGTCGAGCTTCACCTTCCGCCGGAGATGCTGCTGCGACGGAGCCTGAAACTGCCGGCGACCGCCCGCCTCTACCTGGGCCCGATCCTGGCGCACCGCCTGGAACGCCTCACGCCGTGGCGGCCGGACCGTATCCTCTACGGCTATCGCGTCGTCAGCGAGGATGCCGAGGCGATCGGCATCGAGTTCGCCGCTATGCCCAGACATGTCGCCGCCGGCCCCCGGGCCGCCATCGAAGCCCTCGGCCTCACCCTGACCGGGCTGGGGCCGCGACCGGCCGAGACCGGGCGGTCCCTACTCATCGACCTGGGAAGCGGCGGCGTCCCGTCCTCGCCTCACCGACTGCGTCGGCAGGTCCTGCTGGCCTGGGGTGGCGTCACGGCAAGCCTCGCCGCCGTCGCCATCGGCAGCCTGATCTGGGCATCCATGGTCGAGGCGCGCTCCGAGGACGTGTCTCTCGATCTGGCGAAAGTCCGCAGAACGCTGCGCGGCATGGTGGGGCGGGCGGGCGCCCCGGAGGCGATGATCCACGCAGGCAAGACGCCGGAAACCTCCGCGATGCTCCTGATCGACCGGGTAGCCGGGACGTTGCCGGACGACAGCCATCTGCGCGAGTTGCAGATCGGTCCCCGGACGATCAGGCTGGTCGGCCAGTCACGCGATGCCGGCAACCTGATCGGCATCCTCGAGGCATCGGGACTGACGAACGTGCGCTTCTCCGCGCCCGTGACGCGCGAGGAGGACGGCATCGACAGTTTCGAGATCGTCGCGGATCGGGGGGCGGCATCCGTGCCGGAGGCACGGCCATGAGCAACGCCCTGTCGCGCGGGCTCGACCGGCCCGACATCCGGCGGGCCGCGGCGCTCCTCGTCTTCCTCGGCCTTCCGGTCCTGCTCGGTGCCGTTGCCGTGACGGCTCTGGTGCAGGCCATCGGCCAGACGGGGGAGATCACGGCCAAGGAGGACATCCTGGCTCAGATGCGGACGCAGATTGAGGTGCGCCTGTCGGGCCGGTCGACCCTGCGGGACGTCACGCCGGTCTACCTGGCGAGCCCAAGCGCCAGCCTGGCACGGGCGGAGCTCCTGAGCCTTCTCGGCCGACTCATCGATGCGGCGGATGGCCGGCTCGTCGAGACCCAGATGGTGTCCGATCAGGGCGCCGAGTCGTCCGGGCGCATCGCGCTCCAGACCATCCTCGATATCGACAACGATGGCCTCGCCGATCTGCTGCACGCGATCGAGACCGGGCTTCCGCTGCTGAGCGTCCACGAGGTGACCATGACGCGGGCGCCGCGTGGGGAGCGGTCCGGGCCGACGCTGCTGCGCGTCACCCTCGTGGTCCATGGCTACTGGCGGACGAAGCCCGCATGATCCGCGGAAAGCGACACCGCGCGCGGCCGCGTCTGCGAGCGACCCTGATGGCTTCCTGTCTTGCCGGTTGTCTCATCGGTCTCTCCCGTATCCCGGCATGGGCCGAGCCGTCGGAGCCGGCCGCGCAGGACCACGCTGTGCAGGACCACACTGCTGTGCAGGACCACGCTGGGCATGCCCCCTCCGCCCGCGACCCCGCCATCAACCCGCTGCGGTCCATCGACCCGCGATCGCTCACGGCCTTTCGGGACAGGCCTCTGTTCGAGACGTCCCGCCGACGCTTCGTCGCCCCCCGCCCAGCGCCGGAAGCGGTGCCGGTGGCGCGGATTCCGGTCGCCCTTCCCCCCTCGCCCGCACCGAACCTGCGCTTGCTGGGACTTATCCGGATCGATGACACCGACCTCGCCATCGTGCGCGATCTCGGCGACCGGAAGGTCCACCGTCTGCGCACCGGCGACGTCTTCCAAGACTGGACGGTCACCATCGTCTCGCGTGCGGCGATCGAACTTTCGCGGGACGAGGACAGGCAGGAACTGCGCATGTTCTCGTCCCGCGGCGATCAGAAAAGGAATGACGCCGACGAACCCCAGGACGACGCGCCGTCCCCGGTCAAAGTCCCGGAATTGACGATGGAGATGTTCAAACAAAGATTCCCGCAACGCGGGCCAACGCCATGACTAAGTAATCAAGAAATTATCTCAATAATATATAACTACTAACCTATTTATATTATTGAGATACATTTCATTAGTATTTTAAAAGAAAAATATATTTAAAACGCGATCAACATTAGATGCTGACATGAACCGCCCGCGAGTTTCGTTGCCTGTTTGAGCCGGAAGCAAACGAAGGCGACGATGTGGAGATCGGCGAGTGTGCTGGGATAGCGCTCGTCATCCTTGACGAGGCGGCGGAAGCGCGTCGCCCAGGCGAAGGAGCGCGCCACGACCCAGCGGCGCGGCGGCAGCACGAAGCCGCGCTTGGCCTCCGGGAGTTTGACGACCTCCAGTTCGATGCCGTGTTCGCGGGCGACCTTGGCCAGCTTTCCCCCGGCTTAGCCCTGGTCGACATAAGCCAGATCGACGCTGTCCCCGGTGGCGGCCTGCACGGCTTGCGTCAGATGCCCGACCTGGGACCGATCGTCGGCATCGGCATCGGCGGGGGTGACGTGCAGGGCCAGGAGATGGCCCAGGGTGTCGACGGCCAGATGGACCTTCGAGCCCTTCTTACGCTTGGCGCCATCGTAGCCGGCCCGCTCGCCGCTCTCGGGCGTAGAGCGAAGGGTCCTGTCGAGGATGGCCGCGCTCGGCTCAGGAGAACGCCCGGAAGCCAGACGCAGCAGCGCCCGCAGATCGTCGGCCGGTTGCTCGAAGCAGCCTGCCGCCAGCCAGCGCTGCGCCTGCTGGTAGACGGCTTCCCGGGGCGGGAGGTCATGCGGCATCCATCGCCAGGGACCGCCAGGGCGCCCCCCGTCTTCACCACGTAGCGCAGTCCGTCGAACGCCTCGCGAAGCGAAGACTCACGCTGCCCCGCATCCTCGCGCAGCAGCGTCAGGTACGGCGCGACCAGCGCCCATTCATCATCGAAAACATCGGACGGGTAGGCTTGGCGCGAAGAGATCATGCCTCCTCATCTGGATCCCAGAACCCTCAGGTTCATACATCTAGGAGGCCAGCCAGCATTTCCCGCTCAATCGCTTCGGCCGGAGGCAGGACGGTGAGTCTCGGGCTGGCAACCGCAGGCTCCCCGCTCGGCCGCCTCGAAGTCCGCCATGCAATCCCGAAGGAAGCGCGAGGCCGCCTGCTTTGCAGTGGCAGGGGACTTTGTCTTGAGGCTGAGCTTCCAGTTCGCCTCGCCCGTCCAGGGGGCAGGCATGAATGGCCTGAGGTCCGCCGGGATGACGCGGCGGAAATAGTACGTGCCCAGCCTGTCGCGGAGGAGATATGACATCAGGGCCATGACTGTTTGCACCACCGGATTGTATGACCAGCGGGTGCATAAGACATTTATTTAAGAGATATTCCCGCCCAAGCAATGGCTCGGAAAAGATTGGCGCGCCTCGACGGAGAAACGTCGAACGCGCTCTTCGAGACTTTGGCGGATTGGAACACCTGCCTGTCGAAGCAGAAGGTTGATTTCGGAGGGCCCCAGCCATGAGGCCCGGTCATCAGGAATGCCGGACCGCTCTGCGGCAGGCATTCGAGGCGGGTGCCACATCAGCGAAACGAACCGCTAAGCCCTCTCCTCGCCTCACACTGCGCTTCACAGAGGTCGAGCTTGAACGGCTTCAGGCCGCCGCTGCCAGCATGTCGCTGAGCGCCTACGTCAGAAAAGTGCTGTTTTCCGGTGAGGCGGCTCCCCGTAAGGGGCGCTCCTATCGACCGATCGCCGATCAGGAAGCCTTGGCGCGAGTCCTCGGCCTCCTCGGTCAGTCCGGCATCGCCTACAACCTGAACCGGCTCGTGAGCGAAGCCCGCACGGGGTGCCTGCCTCTCGATCAGCCAACGCTGGCCGAGATCGAACAGGCCTGCGCACACGTCCGCTCGATGCGGGACCAACTGGTCGCGGCCCTTGGCCTGATCGAGGGCCGATCGCGGTGATCCTGAAGGCTAGCCAGCGGGCGGGCGCCAAGCAGTTGGCCTGGCACCTGCTCAACGAGCGGGACAACGAACACGTGAGCGTCCACGAGCTTCGCGGCTTCGTCGCCGATAACTTCGTGGACGCCTTAAACGAATCCTATGCCCTCAGCCGCGGCACGCGCTGCACGCAGTTCCTGTTCTCGCTCAGCCTCAGCCCACCGGAACGCGAATCGGTCCCGGTCGAGGTGTTCGAGAAGGCGATCACGGACATCGAGACGAAGGTCGGTCTGGTTGGACAGCCGCGGGCCATCGTATTCCACGAGAAGGAGGGCCGCCGCCACGCCCATTGCGTCTGGTCGCGCATCGACCCCGAGCGCATGCGAGCGATCAACCTGCCGCACTTCAAGGTGAAGCTGCGAGATGTTTCGCGCAGGCTCTACATCGAGCATGGTTGGCGCATGCCGGCCGGGCTCATCGACAGCGCGGAGCGCGATCCGCTGAACTTCAGCCGGGCGGAATGGCAGCAGGCGCGCCGGACCGAGCAGGATGCGCGTGCCCTGAAGGCCCTCTTCCAAGAATGCTGGGCGGCGTCGGATTCCGCTGCCGGCTTTCAGCACGCGCTCGACGCACGTGGTCTCATGCTCGCACGCGGCGACCGCCGGGGCGTCGTCGCCGTTGATTACCGGGGTGAGGTCTATGCGGTCGCGCGTTGGGTCGGCATCCCAACCAAGGCTGTGCGCGCCCGGTTCGGCGACGGTGAGACACTGAACCCCGTCGCCGACGTTCGGGCGCAGATGGCGGCTCGTCTCGGCGAGAAGTTGACCGGCCTTGCGGACGAGGCCACGCGGGAGTTCGAGGACGCGGCTGCCCGCCTCGAAGTCAAGCGGCGTATAATGGTCGTTTCGCAGCGGGGCGAGCGACGCGACCTCGCAGATGCACAGGCACGCCGCAGTGTCGAGGAGGCGCGCGCCAAGAGCCAGCGGCTCCGAAAAGGACTGCTTGGCATCTGGGACCGGGTCGTCGGCCGCCATGCCAAGCTGCGAAGGCAGAACGAGATCGAGGTCGACACGTCAGCGCGGCGCGATGCCATCGAGCGTCAGACACTGATCGACCGGCAACTCGCCAACCGGCGCGAACTTCAGGACGAGTTCCGCCACATCCGCAGCGCTCATCTAGACGAACAGGCCTTACTCAAACGAGACATTACCGATACCCAGGCGATGGCGCAGACGGAAATGCCGACCGAGACCGAGCCCCGACGTAAGGAACCACGCAAACGCCGCCGACGGTCGGGCCCTTCCCTCTGAAGGCCATAGAGAACGGCGTTCTCGGAGTATGACCGTGTTTTTTTGGTATGCCAGACGTATCGGCTATCGAAGGCAGAGCTTGATCCGCCGCAGTCGGGACAGCGCCTACAATCCCGGCAAATGCCCTGGTGGATGACGCAGCTCGGCAGGAATCAAGCCGCCTGCTGGGTGTCGTCCTGGCGCGCTTAGAGCTAAGATCGTCCTTCCCTGATTCCATAAACGATCAGGATCGTAGCCGTTCAACGGCTGCCGTACCTTGGCTCGTATTGGCCGACAGTCTGACCTCAACGCCAACATTTGGGTCGAGCACCATCGCAGATCGAGACGCCGCCGAGTGGCAGCCCTCTTTTGGGGAGCACTATGGGTAGCGTTAAGACGATGCTAGAACCTTGACAGGCAAAAAGAGTCATCATGGCCAAGCAACCCGCCACCGTTCCGCTTGAGGCAGGTTTTCGGCCGCGGGCACGTATCCTTCAGCTCCTTGGCGATGAGCTCATCGGTAGCCCTCGCCTCGCCGTCTTCGAACTTGTAAAAAATGCTTATGATGCTGATGCTCGAAAAGTTGTCGTCACGCTTGAGCACCTGAACACACCGGATGCACGCATCGTTGTCACGGACGACGGCTCGGGGATGTCCTCCGAAACGATTGTGAATGTCTGGCTCACTCCAGCGGATGATCACCGCAGATTGCAGCGGGAAGCAAAGGTGCGCTCTCCGCTCGGCCGCCTTCCGCTCGGCGAGAAGGGGCTGGGCAGGTTTGCGGTTCACAAGCTTGGCGGACGCATCAGGATGATCACGCGCCAGCGCAGCGGCACAGAAGTCGTCGTTACGCTCGACTGGTCCAGAATGCTTTCTCACCGCTACCTCGACGAGATTCGTATTCCGATCGTCGAGCGGAAGCCAATGACCTTTCTGGGGAACAAGCACGGCACACGCATCGTCATTGAGGCTCTAAGAGATAGTTGGACCAGAGGAGAAATCAGGGATCTTCATCGAAGCCTGACATCGATTGCTGACCCTACATCAGGCCCTTCAGACTTCCAGGTAGAACTGCGTTTGCCAGGTATGGAGAAAACCGTTGAGGACTTGCCGGATCCGGTAAAGGTGCTCGCTATATCAATGTGGACCTTCGAATTCACATTTGATGGCAATCACATCAACTGGACCTACGTTTTTCGACCATACAGTGGAATCAAGATCGAAGGAGCGATCTTAAGTGGGGTTGAGCCTCTACTGCTATCAGCAGGGAGGAAAAAAGTCGTTGCTGATCAAGATCTAATATTAGGCATTGGATCAATCTCTGGAACGTTTCATGTTTTCGATCGGGATCGCGAAACCTGGAATTTTTTACCACAGAAGCAAATAGTGCGTGACTATCTCGATAACAATGGCGGGGTAAGAATATATCGGGATGGAGTTCGGGTGTACAATTACGGTGAACCCGATGACGATTGGCTTGGCCTAGATCTTCGGCGTGTTAATACGCCAACTAGAAATATTAGCCGGAATTTGGTACTTGGTCGGATAAATTTAAAATTAGATGAGAGCTTTCAGCTTACAGAAAAGACGAACAGAGAGGGTTTCGTCGAGAACAATGCATTCGATCGCCTAAAGGAGGTGGTCATGTCTGCTTTGTCTATTTTTGAAAATAAGCGTTCGGTTCACAAACAAGTTTTAAGAACAGCACTGACAGGTATAAAACAGCCAGTCGCTCGTTCGATCGATACTCCAGTCACGCAACTTAGGAAGGAACTTTCGCAGCGGGGCCTTTCAACTCTTGTTGCTCTAGTTGACGATGTTAAACGGGAGTACGATCAGCTCCGCGAGATCATGCTGAATTCAGGTAACGCCGGCCTTCAGCTTTCGCTTATATTTCATGAGCTTGAGAGAGGAGTTCGCGGTCTGGTTGAAGCGATTGCACGTCGCGAGAGCATGCCTGAGATCGAGCAGAGAACCAGCTATCTGAAGGATCTACTGGAAGGATTCGCAACGGTTCTGAAAAAAGAACCCTCGCGCAAGCACAGCCTCGTCAAGCTTGCGCGAGAAGCCATGTTTCTCAACCAAATCAGATTCAAGGTGCATCAAGTTGCGATCGACTTCCCGCTTGGGAAAGGGGAGCAACTTGATCGGAACGTCCGAGCATCTCGTGGGCTCGCTATCGGTGCAATATCGAACGCGATCGACAATGCCATCTTCTGGACGCGCGTACGATGGCCGGACGATCCGCCAAAAGGCGATTTCCAACGACGGATATGGGTAGGGTCGAGTGACGAGTATGCCGACGGTACGGCTCTTATTGTTGGCGACAACGGGCCCGGATTAAAGGATCCACCGGACGACCTAATCCGACCATTTTGGAGCCGTCGTCCTGGCGGGATGGGACTCGGTCTGTATTATGCCAACCTTGCCATGGAACTGTCAGGCGGAAGACTCGCTTTCCCAGATCCACGGGAGATCGGCATGCCCGAATACATCGACGGTGCTGTTGTGGCATTCATTTTCAAGGATGCGTAATGAGGTTTCCAGGTGCTCAGGTCATCGCTATCGATGATCAGTTGAACGATCTACAAGGTATTGTAAGCGCTTTGCAATCAACTGGTGTCGGTGTGCTGCCTTTTCATTATAAGGGCAGCAGATCAATTAGGCGTTGTCATCCGGGTGTGCGAATTGTATTTTCTGACATAGGGTTGATTGCAAGTGCCGGTCCTCCTATTCAGCAGCATAGAGCAGTGGCTGCGGTACTGGATACAGTGCTCGTGGAGGAAAATGGACCATGGCTGCTTATCGCCTGGACCGCTGCACCGAATCAGGTGCCCGATTTGCATAACGTGCTATTGGATTCATTAGGAGCCCGCGCCCCGATAAAATCTATTCCGTTAAGTAAAAACAATTTTTTAGATGCAAGAGGAAAATTTAAAATAAAGGAAATTGCAATTGCTATAAATACTGAAGTCTCTACAGATCCAGTGGTAGGTGCCATATTCGACTTGGAAATCCGAGCGGCCTCTGCGGCCCGAGATATCTCTCGGTCCATCGCTGATCTTGCGTCGCATGGTCAATCGAATAACGGAGGCCCAACAATCGCGGATGTCCTAAAGGCGCTGTCGAAAGCAGTGGACGGAGGGGAACCGCGTCCTGAGAACGTCTTCCAGGCTGTCGCGCCCGCATTTGGGGATCGGCTTGTTCGAAAGGTCATCCGCTCAAGCGAACGTCAGCTCTGGAGCGAAGCTTTCGGATGTGCAACTACAGCTACTCTCAATGATGATCAGAAGGCTGAACTCAATACCTCTCTTCATCTTGATCCGAGCGGATCTGCTGGTGAAAGAGGGGCCCTGTCACGAGTTCCAATAGACTTGCATTCGGTTCTCCAGCGCCTGATAGGTTGTGAACTGACAACGCTGATCCATCAGCATTTTTTAAAAGCTGATAAGACAAAAAAATCTTTAGTTCAAAGCTGGAAATTGGATAACCCCAATAGCAATACATCGCAACAACCAATAGATGAAGATTTGTTCGACTTATTCGCCCATGCCTGTCGCTGGTGGCTATTGGAGGTGGTGCCAGCCTGTGATGTTTCAAACCAGAAGAGGGGTATGCGTCGAGCACTCGTATGTCTGGGCGTTCCGCATTTCCTGGGAAACCAGGACTCAGCCGGTGATCACGTTGTTAAGCTGCCAACACTTAAGCTAGATGGCGAGTTAATAGGCCTCTATGCAACCGCCAAGGTAACTCTGTCACCCCCGCCTAGACAAATAGGTAAAATCAAGCCCCTAGGCCGACTCCGAGATCAACTCTTGGACGGTGTCATGCAGCATGTCGCCAACTCGCAGTCTCGGCTTGGCTGGACTTCCTTCTGATCCGGTGAGTGCCCCAACGACAGCCTTCATAACAGGCGGGCAAATGCCGTTGCCCAACATCCGAATGCGATCCCGTCTAGTACCGAAGTTGAACTTAAATACGTCATCGAACCCCATAGCGCGGCTTAGTTCGGGAACCTGCAGCATGCGCATTCTATGTCCGTCGGGACTTGGTACGACAAGCGCAAAGCGATCAACGGTGGTGATCGTTCGCAAAGGTCGAGTAAGCCTTTGCCATCCACCGCTACCATCCGTCCCGTAGTAGACAATGAGAAACGGTGTTTCCTTGCCTATGGCTGCGACTGCCCGGTCTGCGCGATCAAGGGTTGCCTGAGCGCGCCCTTGCCGCCTCAAAGGAGTCATCGGCCAACTTTCGGTTTGATCGAGAATATTGGCAACAACTGGCCGCAGATGTGTTGCAGTAGCATCAATCAATTTGGGATCCCCTTTCAGATCGCCAACCAAGAACAACCGTCGTCGGCTCTGCGGGACGCCGAAGTCCGCGGCATTCAAAATCTGCTCGGCAAGCCGGTAACCTAGTGAACGGAGCTCACTCTTCAGTTCCTCGTAGCGCGTCCAGGGCCGCATGTGCACGACGTTCTCAAGCACCAACCACCTTGGTCGGAAAGCTCGTGCGTAGCTCACAACGTGCATCGCGGTCGCACGACTGGATTCGTCCCGCGGTGCCGACCCTTTGGCACAGGTGTGGTTGGTGCATTCGGGCGACGACAGTAAAAGGTCTACTCTACCAAGGCGGCGCACCAAGCTAGCTACATCAACATCCTCAAGACGCGATGTAACGACCCACGTATCTGGGAAGTTTGCTTTGTAAGTTTGTGTCGCGTTTGCGCACATGTCGATGGCACCCACAAAGTTGACGCCAGACGCTCTTGCGCCCCAGCTTCCACCTCCGGCACCACAGAAAATGTCGAGACCTCTGATCACGCTCACCCACCCATCATTGAAGGGGGAACGCTACCAGGTCCGACGTGGAAAGCCAGGCTCGGGCTGAATTTAATTTTACACTTTCGCGATCGCAGCAGGATGGCAATTTGTGGGGTCAATCTCAAGGAAGCAGGAAATCCTCTCACGAAGTGCCCCCAAGTCCCTGATTTCGCACTCCCAAATCACAAGTACGTGCCATCCCTTCTCGCTCAGAATGGCCTCGTTCTGGCGATCGCGAGCTACGTTGGCTTCAAGTTTGGTATTCCAGAACTCCTGTCGCGTTTTTGGCTCGTAGGCAAACCGACATCCGGGATGTCGATGCCAGAAGCATCCCCGCACTTCGATGATGCGTCTGCGGCCCGCCATCACGATATCTGGGCATCCTGGCAGAGCCTTCACGTGCAGCCGATAGCCGACGCCCGTGCTACGCAGGATACGACGCACGACGAGCTCGGGTTTCGTATTCTTCCCACGGATACGAGACATGTTCCGGGAGCGAGCCTCCGGCGTCAATGTGTCGATCACGAAAAATCCCTTAAGGTTGGCGGTTTCATCGCTTTTATGGACCTTTGACGTACAGAATCCAGATCTAGGCTCCGTTCTCTGGCAACCTCTGACGTTGCCCCCGGAAGTGCCCTCGTTTTGAATCTAGGGTCCGTCGATGTGGAGACGGAAGATGAAGAAGAGCCGGTTCAACGAAGAGCAGATCATCGGTATCTTGAAGGTGCAGCGACTGGGGCTGACGGTGGCTGAGATCTGCTGCCGTCACGGGATCAGCGACACGACGTTCTGCACGTGGCACACGCGCTACGGCGGGATGGAGGTGTCTGACGCGCGACGCGTGAAGGTGCTCGACGAGGAAAGCCGCAAGCTCAAGAAGCCCCTGGCCAGTGCGATGCTCGACGTGGAGACGCTTCGTAAGGCGGTAGGAAAAAACCTCTGACGCCCGGCACACGGTGAATGGCCGTGAGCTGAGCTATCGACGACAAGAGCTACTCGCAGCGTCGCGCCTGCAGGCTAATCGGCCTGGAGCCGAAGACGTACCGCTACGCCTCGACCCGCGGTGACGATGCGGCCGCGCGGGCGCGGCTGCGCAGCTTGGCCGACGAACGTCGCCGGTTCGGCTACAGGCGGCTTCTGATCCTGTTGCGGCGATAGGGGCAAAAGCTCAACCACAAGAAGCTCTTCCGGCTCTACAGGGACAAGCGTCTCTCGGTTCATCGGGGGACCGAGATCGCGCCCTTGACTGGCGATGCAACGGCCACCTCGTTGCCGCGGCGTCTCTCGGCTCGATGCCGGGATGCGCCGCTGCCGGGGGGATGCAACGGGGGCCTGCAAGGCCCCTTTGCCAAGTGGGTGGTGGCGGCTCGTCCGCCAGCACACATCTTGCCCTCTCCGCGGTTCACCGCACAGCTCGCCCTCTCCGCGGTTCACCGCACAGCTCGCCCTCTCCGCGGTTCACCGCACAGCTCGCCCTCTCCGCGGTTCACCGCGGCGCTCGAACACGCCTGACTGCGAAAGGCGCAAGAACCAGCGATAAACTGCCTTCCCAGGCGGAAAGTCCAGTGGCCCGCCACGCGCATCCTGTCCGCAGCATGTACAGAATGCCGTCGAAGACGGCGCGCAGTGGCCGGTGCCACGGACGGCCTGTGCTCGACGGCGCACGCAGAAGCGGTGCAAGCGCCGCCCACTCGGCATCGCTGAGGCTGGCTGCGTAAGGCAGGCTCGCGCGCAAGCTCTGCGCGGGCGGCGGGCGTCCACATCGAGGGTCCTGGGTGAGCGTCAGATACTATCCCAACACCCAGGTTGCGCGTCGCTCACCCAATAGCTAAGCTGTTCAGCCTGCTATGAAACGGGTTTTTACGCCATTGTGCAACTTATTTTAAGATCCGATAGTGGCACAGAGCCTTAAAAGCTATATCCGGGTTGCCTGCCTTAAAACGTGTTCTGAAAAACATCGGTTTCGGGAAGTAAGCTAAGTGTCTGTCCGGCGACATATTGAGTGATGTGAGGGGTTTGTGATTCAAGGCTGCCTGTGTGGAGGCTGCCGATGTGGACGACTGAGAACCGG